>CAMKSB010000026.1 GCA_946415335.1 uncultured Clostridia bacterium | reverse complement strand
GCTTGTCGCTGCTGATCTACGGCGCGCGCCTGATGTGGTATTACTTTTCGATGGCACGGCACATGGTCGGCGGCAAAGCGACCTTGTACCAAGGCATTATCGTGTTGGATATTGCGCTCTTTTCGTTTTCTGTCATGACGATCTCACCGCATGCTGTCGCGGTCTATCTCATGCTCATTTTCGCGATTTCCGGCGGTATCGACATTTTGAGAAGTTTGGAATCAAAGAAAACCGGCGTTTCTTCCTGGAAATGGCGGTTTATCGTCGGCTTCGTCCGCATTGCAGCCGCTATCGCGCTGCTGATCGCCGGCGCCTTCTTCAATTCTGTCAGGATCCTGGTGATCGGCTTTTGTGCCGACCTTGTTTATATGGGTATCGTGCGCATCGTCAGAGCGCTGCGCCGAACGGCGATCATCTATATTCAGTAACGCACGCGAAAGCCCTTTTCGTTTTCAACGACGCTGAGTTCCCGGACTTCCATATCGTCTATCTCGATATGACGGGCGTTCTGCAGGGTGAGCAGCACCTTGGAGATCTGTTTTTCCGTACCCTGGATCTCCATCGTCACAGTGCCGTCGTACTCGTTGCGCACCCAACCGGTCGCGCGGTTGTTGTCAGCGGCGATACTCGCCACATAGCGGAAGCCGACCGCCTGTACCCTGCCATGGAACACGATGCGGCGGCGATATAGCTTGGGTGATTGAAATAACATAGCTTATAACTCCTGTATGGATAAAAAACTCCGGTTTTGAAGCCGGAGTTTTTTCATTTTATTCGGAAGCGCTTTCTCTGAGCTTTTTGCGCTTGATGACCTTTAGACGGCTGAACTCTTCCCTGTCCTTTTCGTCGAGCGCGTCCGAGATGAACTTCACAGTCTCCTCGAACCGAGGGATCATGATATTTTTCAAAGCGTTGGCGCGCTTCTGGGTTTTCTTGATGGAAACAGCAAGACGGTAAACGCTGTTCTCGATCTCAGCCAGTTCTACCGTGAGGTTTTTGACCTTGGTGAAAAGGATAAACGTCTTGTCAACAGCGGAATTGGTCGTTCTGGTGCCGTAGTGGAGGTAGTTGTAGGTCTCGCTCTCGTCCATGGTGAGAATCGGGATCTCAACGCCCATGACGCTTCTGGAATCGAGATGCAAGCCGTTTTCAATAGGAACGGCGTTAGAGATATCCTCGCAGAAGCCGTTGGTGATGTTGGCGGTCTGAAGCGCGATATAAGCCTCCTCATAGGCGGTGTCGATCTGCGCCTGGATCGCGTTGGCATGGTCGATCAGCGTCATCATTTCACGAATGAGGATGTTACGCTTGCGGTCAAGCAGCTCATAACCGTTGCGCGCCAGCGCCAGCGACTTTTTTGCATTCATCAGATTGCCCTTGGTGGGCACTGCCTGCACAGCCATGGTTATACCCTCTTGTTCTTGTCGTGTTCTTTGATATAAATATCGAGCACGGCGTCGTCGACGCGGTCAAGCTCTGAACGCGGCAAGGTGGACAGCAGCTCCCAGCCGAGGTCAAGGCTCTGCTCGATACTGCGGTTCTCGGTGAAGCCCTGATTGACGAACCGAGACTCAAACAGCCTGCCGAATTCAATGTACTTCTTGTCGATCGGCGACAATTCTTCCTCGCCGATAACGGAAGCCAACGCTCTTGCGTCGATGACCTTCGCGTAGGAAGCGAACAGCTGGTTGGCAAGCGCCTGGTGATCGGCTCTGGTAAAACCCTCGCCGATGCCGTCCTTCATCAAACGGGACAGAGAAGGCAGCACGCTGACAGGAGGATAAAGACCTTGTCCCTGCAGAGCGCGGTCGAGCACGATCTGTCCTTCGGTGATGTAACCGGTCAGGTCGGGGATCGGGTGGGTGATGTCGTCGTTGGGCATGGTGAGGATCGGTATCTGGGTGACGGAACCGGGATGTCCCTTGATCATGCCGGCTCTCTCATACAGAGAAGCCAGATCGGAATAGAGATAGCCGGGATAGCCCTTTCTGCCGGGAATCTCGCCCTTGGAGGACGAGAACTCGCGCAGTGCCTCGGCGTAGGAAGTCATATCGGTCATGATGACGAGGATATGCATATCCAACTCAAACGCGAGGTATTCGGCGATCGTCAGAGCACACCGGGGCGTCAAAGTACGCTCGATGATTGGATCGTTGGAAAGATTGAGCAGCATAACGACGCGCGAGAGCACGCCGCTCTCCTCAAAACTCTTGCGGAAATACTCCGCGACGTCCTTCTGAACGCCCATAGCGGCGAATACTACGCCGAAATTGGAGCTGTCGGCGCCGCTGATCTTTGCCTGACGGACGATCTGAACTGCCAGATCGTTATGCGTCATACCGGAGCCGGAGAAGATCGGCAGCTTCTGACCGCGAATAAGCGTCATCAGCGTGTCGATGGTCGAGATACCGGTATTGATGTAGTTTTTCGGATAAACGCGCGACACGGGATTGATCGGCGTGCCGTTGATATTGGCTCTCTTCACCGGAAAGACGTCGCCGAGTCTGTCGATCGGTCTGCCGGCGCCGTCGAGCACTCTGCCGAGCAATTCGGGAGACAGCGGCATTTCCATCGGATGACCGGTCAGCCGCGTGCGCGTGTTTTTCAGGCTGATACGACGTGTGCCTTCAAAGACCTGCACCACGATCTTTTCACCTTCGATCTGCACCACGCGTCCCTGGCGGACTGAGCCGTTTTCGAGTTTGATATCGACGATTTCTTCATTGGAAACGCCCTTGACGCCGTCCATGACGATCAGCGAGCCGTTGATTTCCTTGACGCCTACATAATCAATAATCAAAGCGTTTCCTCCTTACTGCAATAACTCGCCGAGCTTGTCGTCGATTTCCTTGATGTAATCGTCGAACAGTTCCAGCCGGCTGTTGGGGATATCGTATTTCATCTTGGCGAGCTTATCAAACAAGCCAAGGGAGATGATCTTGGAAATGGGGATCTCACGCGCGACGACCTCTTTCGCCTTTTCGTGCAGATGCAGGATGACCTTCATCATCAGCTTCTGCTTTTCGAGCGGCACATAAGTGTCCTCGGCGTGGAAGGCGTTCTGCTGCAGGAAACCGACGCGGATCGCTCGGGCGGTCTCGATGACGAGCTTCTGATCGTCGGGCAATACGTCGGAGCCGATCAGCTTGACGATCTCCATCAGGGAGTATTCCTCCTGCAAAAGCGCGCTGATACGGTTGCGGTATTCGACAAAGTCCTTACCGAGATTTTCACGGTACCATGGGTCGAGGTCGTTGAAATACTCGCTGTAGCTGTCCATCCAGTTGATCGCCGGATAGTGACGCGCGTAGGCAAGCGCCTTGTCGAGCGCCCAAAAGACGCGCGTAAAGCGCTTGGTATTCTGGGTAACGGGCTCGGAGAAGTCGGAGCCCTGGGGAGATACCGCGCCGATCAGCGTGACGGAGCCTTCGCTTCCGCTAAGCACGTCGGCACGACCGCCACGCTCGTAGAACTCGGCAAGTCTGGAAGGAAGATACGCCGGGAAGCCTTCCTCGGCAGGCATTTCTTCCAGTCGTCCGGAGATCTCACGCAGCGCTTCCGCCCATCTGGATGTGGAATCTGCCATCATCGCGACGTGATAGCCCATGTCGCGGTAATACTCCGCGAGGGTGATGCCGGTATAGATCGACGCTTCACGCGCCGCGACCGGCATGTTGGAGGTGTTGGCGATGAGAACCGTTCTGTCGGTCATCGGGCGGTTGGACTTCGGGTCGATCAGTTCGGAAAACTCGTCGAGCACCTGGCTCATCTCGTTGCCGCGCTCGCCGCATCCGACGTAGATGATGATGTCCGCGTCGCACCACTTGGCAAGCTGGTGCTGGTTCATGGTTTTGCCGGTGCCGAAGCCGCCGGGGATCGCCGCGGTTCCGCCCTTGGCGATCGGGAACAGCGTGTCCATGATGCGCTGACCGGTTATCAGCGGGATCGTCGGAGTCAGTCGCTGCTGCACCGGTCTGGCGGTACGGATCGGCCACTGCTGACACAAGGTCAGTTCATGGCGCTCGCCGAGATCGTCCTCGATGACGACGATCGTATCGTGCAGCTTGTATTCGCCGTCGGGCTTGACCTCCCTGACCACACCCGAAAGATCGGGATGCAGCATGACGCGGTGCTCGATGATCGGCGTTTCCGGCAAGGTCGCGTAAATCTGTCCGCCTTCGAGCCTATCGCCCGGTTTTACCTTCACGGTGACGTTCCAGAGTCTCTCCGTATCAAGAGAGGATACGGAAGCGCCGCGGCTGATAAACGCGCCGGACTGCTCCTCGATCGCCTTGAGCGGCCGCTCGATGCCGTCGAAAATATTATCCAGAATTCCCGGTCCCAGCAGCACGTTCATCGGCGCGCCGGTGCCTGTGACGGGATCGCCGGGCTTGAGTCCGGTGGTTTCCTCGTACACCTGGATCGTCGTCAGCCTGTCGGTAATACCGATGACCTCGCCGACCAGATTCTGCGCACCGACATACACCATTTCCATCATTTCAAAGCTGTCGGCGTTTTTCACGGTGACGACCGGACCGTTGATTCCGTAAATCACATTATCGTTCATATTTTTTCACTCTTTCAAATCCATTAGAGTACGGAGAGCGACGCGTTTTCAACAAACCAATCGCGCTGCTCCTCCAGCTTGCTGTCGAGAGTCTCGTCGGCAATGATGCGCATTGCCGGACAATAGCCCTTGACGCCGCCGATCTGAATGGTCTTATCCGCCTGTACCTCGGCTTTGCCGCTAAACAGCGCTTGCAGCTCGCCTGCCTCGTTCATGTCGCGCTCGCTGAGATAGAGCACGCAGTCGTTGTCTCCGAACAGTGCGGCGATCTCACCGGCGCTGTCACGGAGTTTCTGCGCGTATTCAGGTGTTTTGGCATAGGCAAGCAGCTTTTCGGAAGCGAGCCCGAAAACCTCGTCGGTCATTCCGGCTCGCGTCAGGAACAGCTCCTTTTGCGCCTTCTGCGTCTGGGCGGCGATCATCGCGGTATGACGGCTGCGCATCTTGGCGAGCTTTTCACGCTTCATGCGCTCGCTGTCCTGCTTCGCCTTTTTTTCCGCCTGACGGAGACGCTCGCTTTTCAGCTGCTTGGTCTCCCCCTTCATCGCCTTTTTCTGCGCGTTGGCGTATTTTTTGATTGCCTTCAGAAAATTATCTGTTTTGTTTTTTGGCATTTTTCTTACCTCTTACAGCTTGACGCCGATGGCGTCCTGTACGTACTTGGTGATACTGTCCTTGGTTCTGCCATTGCCGTGACGGTCGGGGATCTCGACGATCAACGGCTGCTTGCGGTTGAGCTTGAGGTCATAGACGATATCCGGACAGAGCTTGACGAGCTTTTCCGTCATCAAAATGACGGCGATATCCTCGCGTTCCATCGCCTGCATCAGTTCGCGTCTGACCTCTTCCTCCTCATGGACAACGACGCCCTGTATACCGGCGAAACGCATGCCCATTTTGGTGTCGACATTATCACTGATCAAATAAAATTTCATAACCTGTCACTTAGCCGAGCTGGGAAAGAATCATGATGGAAATCAGCATACCGTAAAGCGCGATACCTTCGCCGAGCGCGACGAAGATGATCGCCTTACCGAACGCCTTGGGATCCTCGCTGGTAGCGCCGATCGCAGCCGGAGCCGCGTTGCCTACCGCGATACCGCCGCCGATGCAGGAAAGACCTGTCGCCGCTGCCGCAGCGATATAAGCCATGCCGCTTGCGCCGGCGGAAGCTGTGGAAGCTGCGTCGCCGGTCGCCGCGCTGACGGCAAACGGACAAACCAGACAGATGGTGAATACAGCCGCGAAGGAAGCAAGCTGCATGAACATGGTTCTCTTTCTGCTCTTGCCGTGAGAAACCGCTCTGACGGCAAGAGCGACGGAAACAATCAGGAAAATGACCGGTAAAGCCATAAGAATGCAATTTAAAATCAACATGATAAAAACCTCCAATGTATAGATAAGGATTATTCGGCAGATAATCTGACGGGTTCAAACGGTCTGCCCTCGCCGGAATAGAAGCGGCTGAACATCTCGTAGTACTCGAGTCTGAGCACCTGGATCGCGACCAGAAGCGCTTCCAGTACCATAACGAGCGCATTGCCGATGACGACGACCACCCAGTAGCCGACGCCGCCGACGGTATTGGCAAGGACGAACACAACGAGCATCATACCGGCGTGAACCAGCACGAACGCGCCGACGCGCAGGAAGCTCATGGTGTTGGTGACATAACTGAGAAGCACCTCGATGGATTCAAAGATATTCTCTACGATATAGCCGCCCCAGCTCTCGGGCTGCCAGTCTTTTTCTCCGTTGACAAGCTTGCCCAAGGGTTCGGCGAAGAATATCAGCAGGAACGGCAGGACGACCAGACCGAGGATATACGGCGTAGTCATGACGTGGAGACCGAGGAAAAGCTCGGCTACCATGCCGAACACGAGCGAACAGTAGAAGATGATGCCCGCGACGCCGCTGGTGGAAAACAGCGCTTTGCCGAAATCTCTCTGCTTAAAGGACGTGTAGACGTTCAAAAGCATTGCCAGTATTAGCAGGAAAACGCCGATGCCGATCGCGCCTAAGATGATCGTGTTGGTATTGCTCGACGCCATGACTTCAAAGGGCTTTTCTTCAAAGCCGAAGAGCCGGTACATCGGATCGAGCAAATGTTCAAAGCCAAACACACTGCCGAACAGCGTGCCGAACACCATGGCGGAAATGCCGCAGGGGATCAAGATCTTGCCGATGGGCATTTTTTTGAGCTTCCACATCAGCCAACCGGCGACGGCAAGGCAGAAGCCCTGTCCCAGATCGGCGAACATGATGCCGAAAATGATGGTATAGGTGACCGCGACGAAAAGCGTCGGGTCGATTTCGTTGTTTTTGGGAACGCCGTACATCTGTGTGTAATACTCAAACGGTCGGGCGAAAAAGACGTTTTTGAGCTTGACGGGCGGACGCTTGTCCATCTCGTCCTTGGCGTCGGAGAAGTCGAGCTCTACGCTGTTGATTTTTTTCAGGCGCGCGTTGAGCTGCTTCTTATTCTCTGTCGGTATCCAGCCGACGATAATGAAGCTGTTGTTGTGCTGCAGCGCCTTGTTGCGGATACCGAAGTACAGATATAGCTCCTCGAGCTTGGATAAATAGCGCGCGACACGCTCGCCGTTCTCGTCAAAATAGTGGTCAAGCGCCTGCTGTGCCGCCTTTAAATCACTTTCCAGCTGAGGAAGCTCCTGCTGATAGACGGCTATTTTCTGCTTGGGCGTTTCGTTCCCGTCGAGTAAATCGGTCGGTTCAAAATAGAGCCCCTCGAAAATTTTGTCAATTTTCTCCGGATGATCGGCAGGCGTAAAATACATGCCCCAGACATGTGTTTTGTCCTCGGTGCATACGGCGAAGTCGACGAGATCATCGTCCTTGTATGCCTCGAGCTTTTTCATGCTGTCCTTGGGCAATCTGCCGAAACGCGCCTTCACGAAACGCATTTCAAGAACCTGTTCGATCTCGGCGTTCATTCCCGAAAAATGCTGGACGGTGATGAGATTCTGCTTTGCCTCCTCCAGCTTTGCCGCACAGCCGTCGCGGCTGTCGATCAGCCGGTCGATCTCTGCCGTGGTTTCGGCTGAAAAGCTCTCCAGCTCATCAAGCGAAGGGTTGAAATCGCTGACATCCCTCATGGGATAGCTGCGCTTTGCACGGCTGAGAGCGGATTTGAGATTTGTCAGAGGTTCGGCGTAATTGTTTTTTGATTGCAGATGTGTGAAATCCTTGACGTCGGGATAAAAGTTGGTCACCTCGTCGGGATGGAACACACCGGATTCTCCAAGAACTGTAATGACCTCGTCGATGTGGTTCATCAGTCCGATGACATTGACAGCCTGCATGGATGATACTGCCAAAATATATTCACCTCTTTCAATCAGTCAGCGTATCAAAAGTGACTGAATTGTTTTCGGGTCGAGTTGATACCGTATGCCCTCGATTAAGCTGATGACATTCATCAGCTCGATTTCGGAGAGTAACATAAACGAAATCATCACGACCGACGGATTGTTGGAAAAATGGATGTTCTTTTTTGCCAGCTTATACTGCACGCGCGGCGTGATGTCGCTTGCGTAGTTATAGCCGATTTTTGCTATCATTCTGCCGCAGCCGGTGCTCTGCATGATCTGGAACACCTCGGCAGAGGTCTCTGCCTCGCACATGCGATCGATCAGCTTGGGGCTGAGCGTGCTGAACTCCGGCAGCATATTGGCGCGAATGACCTCCGGCGGCAGATGGTAATATTTTTTCAATCGTAAGATTCTGGAAAAAATGCTGAAATCGTTCATTGTCATGAACATGCTTTTCAGTTCCTGACGCTCGCTTCCCTTGGTCTTTTTGTTGATGAGCTCCATCATATCTTTGAGGATGTACTGATAGAGCTTGTTTTCCATGTCTGATACCGGCAAAATGCCCTTGGCGTCAGGCTTGTATTCCTTTAAAAGATCATAATACGGCGTCGGACGCAGCGCTTCGAGAAAGTCGTTGTAGTCGTGCGCGTTGGCGAGCCGGTAAACGTCGAGCTCGGAATGCTTGGCAAGGAAGTTGGGAAACTGAAAAATGAAGCGCTCGGTGGCGTTGGCGTTGAGCAACACCAGAAAACGGATGATCTGGTCGACCTCTGTCCTCTCGATGACGTAACGGGAGAAGCCCTCGCTGACATTGGAATCGTAGCAGCACAGGGAGTCGAACTCGTTGAACAGGTACTGACGAAGCAGCTGTTCGAGCCGTCCTCTGTGAACGTCGCGCTCATTGACCTCGTCGAGCACGGACGCAAAATGCGTATGGGATTTCAGATAGACCATGACCTCCGCGACGCTCTGGCACGCCAAAAGGCTCGCGTAGTCGCGATCGCTGAGGAACCTGCCGTACTTTGAGCGCGCCTTTGCCAGCACCGCATAGGATGTAGACATCAAATCACCTCCCTGTCAGCCGATGACGCGGCTGACGATCTCGTCCACCCATCTGTCCCGGTTCTGCTCATAGTCGGCTTTAAGCTTGATTAAGGTTGATTCCTGTCTGGCAGCCAAATCGCTCAGCTTTCGTTCCATACGTTTGTCAAGATAGGCTTCGTTTTTGGCGATTTCCTCCTGCGCCTGAGACATATATTTCTGATAAATCGCTTCTGCCTCCTGCTCGATCTTTCTGCGCTCTTCCTCGGCACGGCTGTAATTGGCTTCTTCCAGCGCTTTGGCTTCCGAATCCGCCTCCACGATCTTACGAATCATATCCTGCATATTTTCACCTCCGATGTGATGAAATGGGTGACTTTCGCCTTCACAAATTATATTGCATTCCACCTGAAAAGTCAACCGTAGAAAGGAATAATAACGACAATGTAACCAACAGAAACGGCGTTATTGTCCGGCGCTGCCGCGCTCGATGCTCTCCTTGATCTGACGAAAGGAAATACCGTATTTGACGGCGATATCCTTGGCGTAGCTGATGCCCTGCGGCGGAAGCAGACTGACTTTGAAGCTGCGTTCGCCGTCGTGGATGCCGGTGACAAGGCTCGCCGCGCGGCTGCCGCCTTCCACCTCGCTGTTAATGTCCTCGACACCGCGCGCCAGATCGTGCATGTGCGTGTTGAAAATACAGCGCACGCCCAAAAAGCGCATCGCCTTGACAACGTCCTTGGCGATGAACAAGCCCTCGGTGACGCTCGTGGTCGCAAGGCTTTCGTTGAGCAGCATGACGCTGCGCTCCGTTGCCGCTTTGAAGATCTCAGACAGGCGCTTACTCTCCTCGCCCAGTCTGCCGAGGTCGACGGTGTCGTTTTCGTCAGCCGGGAAATGGGTGAAGATATTGTCGCACGGACTGATCGCCGCCGAGGAAGCAGGCACGTAGATTCCGAGCTGTGCCAGCAGCATAGCCAGCCCGTAAGCCTGCGTGAATATCGTCTTGCCGCCGCGGTTCGGTCCTGTGAGAATGAAAATGCGGTGATCGTCGTTGAATTCGATGTCGATGGTGATGATGTTGATGGAATCTCCCTGCACGTTCTTGATGGCAAGCTTGAGATTATACAAGTCGCGGAAGGAACATTCGCGCTCTTGGGTTGGCAGGATCTCCGGCTTGCAGACCGGCATTCCCTGCTCCCTGATCTTGTCGATCAATTCCGCCCAGCGGACGTAGAAAAGGATCTCCGGCATAAGGCTGATCAGCGAATAGCCGCTGACGTTGATATAGCGCCGCAGCGTGGACTTGATATCGTTGACCGTGCCGCGCAGCATTTCCGTGACAGGGCGTTTGATGGCTTCGGAGAGCTGATCGTCGCCGGTGAGCGTTTCGATATCTACGCCCGGCGGCAGGTCATCCTTGCTGTTGTGGACGGTCGTGCGGTAATTAGCCGGATGGAAATAGCGGAAACCGCTGACGTCGGTTCCTTCATGCAGACCGTCCTTGCGGCTTGCGAAATTGACAAACCGGCGCATGAGTCCGACGTCCGTAAACTTGGTATCGTTGAGCGAGAGCACGCCGGCTGTCCTCGGACGGAGCATGGCGTCCAGATTGACACCGATGGTGATACTTTTCAGCGAACGCGCTTTCTCCAGCGTTTCGTCGATGTCGAGCTTGAGCTCGTCAAAATTGCTCTCCACGCTGATGTCGGTGACGATCTGTTTGAGCGTGAGCATGCCCTCCGAACGGATGTCCAGCGATTCCAGCGTGCTTTTCATCATGGTGATGCAGCTCACGTAATCGTCGATCTCGCGCAGACGGTTGATCAGCGACCACAGCGAGGACGCTTCCTGATCCTTTTGGAAACGCTCGATATCGCGCAGGTCAGCCAGCTTCTTCACCAGTTCCTTCATGGTCTCGCGCAGCTGAGGCAGCCGGACGAAATCATCAAATACGTCGCAGCGGTAACGGATGACGTCCGGATCGTCTGTGACCGTCGTCATCAGATAATGGATATGCTCGCGCTCGTATTTGATGTTGGTCAGCGCTTCCACGATAAAATCGATGGACAGGTCGTTGATGCTTTCATCTGTCAGGGTTTTGGTTTTTTTCTCGGTATTTTGCGGAAATAACAGACTGAATTCCACTTTGACGCTCCTTATTAATGGGAAATATATCTATTTGCTGATGAGGTTATCGATCAATTCCGCGATCAGACACTGTATCTGCGTCGCGTCTGTGACGTTTACCTTGCCGTCGGCGTTGGCGTCCGCGGCAAGCAGCTGACTTTCGGTCAGATCTTCTGTCTCCGCCGCGTACTTTTGGATCATCGTCGCGTCGGCTATGTCGATTTTGCCGTCGCCGTTGACGTCTCCGAGAAGAAAGTCCGGCTGCTCCTGTCGGATCTCACCGCAAAGCTGACAGCGCCCGGTTGCTTCATCCCACAGATGCGCCTGCACGGTATAGAGCGCAAAGCGAAACGCCGGCTTTTCTGCCTTCGTGTACGTCGTCAGCTCGCCGGAATAGTATTCAAGATACTGCTGCTTGCCGGAAGATACCGCGCCGGCATTGGCGATATAGCATAAGCCGGCGGTTTCAGACGGCTCGATGCGCCATTCGCTGCAGAGCTCCGGCACGTCCTTCCACTCCAGCTTATTGCCGCCCGAAGTGGAAGTGAGATATTTGCCGTCCGATTGAAAGAGGAAGGTATTGTTTTCGGTCTTTTCTATATGTACTACCGCGCTGTCAAACGGCGCGTAAACGGTATTCTTGTTGGTTTTGACCGGCAAGGTTTCCAGCTTGCCGCCTGCGCTGACCGTCTTGCCTGCGGTCGTGTTGCTCGCAGGATGGACAAGCAGCAGATGGTCGCCGTCTTGCAGGGTGTCTGTCAGGGCAAACGGCACAGAATAGGCGACGGCTTCACCGCAGTGATCGCAATACGCGTCCGCGTCCTTGTTTTCATGCCCGGTATGCGCCAGCCGACGGTGGTTTTCATCGCCGCATTTCTCACAAACAAGGCGGTACACGCCGTCCTTCTCGCAGGAGGCTTCCCGGCGTTCGGAAGGAACATAGTGGTGCTCGCAGCCCTGCCGCGTCGGCGTTGCCATGCCCTTTGGCAGCTCTACGCCGAACATTTGCCACGCGAGTTCCGGGTAGTCGATAAACACATTGCGGTTGCCCTGCACCTGCTGCGTCAGGTCGTTGCGCTCCATTTCCCAGCCGTCAACCGGGTCGCATTCGCACCATTGAAGAAGGGTGTCGAGGCTCTCCACGACCTTCTTTCCGTTATCGGTGCTTTGGGAGTCTTGCTCCGGCAGCCTGTCGACGGGAATGTCGGTGTATAGATTCGGCTGCTCCCAGCGACAATAGACGTATAGCAGAATTCTGGCGACGTCGCCTTTGACGTCGTCTTTGCATTCAAACAGGTCGTCGTCCTCATATGTCCAGTAGGGCGCTTCCATGTAGGTTCTCGCCTGAAAATTCTTGGTGTAGGTGCCGTCGATATAGCCAAAGGCATGGTCGCTCTTCGCCTTGTTGATCACCTCTGTTGCCGGCCGCAGGTGATGCAGATCGGCGCCGCCCCGGGAGGTCTGAAAGGACGCGCGGCTCTTCGGCCAGATATGCTCCCGGTTGAGGTCTACATTTTCTGTATCGGCGGAAACGTCGGAATAAAACATGGTGTAGGTACTGCTTCCGCTGACAGCGTCGGTGCTTGCCCAGTAATAAGCCAGAGAACCTGCCTTGATGCCGGAATAGCCGGTATAGTTCTGATGCGTTTCACTCATCAGCGTATGAAGCGCGTCGTAAAGCGCGTTATGATTTGCCGCTTCTTCGCTCGTCGAATTGTCTTTCGCCCCGGTCAGCGCAGACAAGTTGTTATAGGAATAGGTTCCGCTGTAATAGGCTTTTGCCTGCTCGGACAGGGCTGTACACGTTTGGTGACGCGGCTGTGAATTGACCGCGGGCAATGGCGGCGCATAAAGCAGATCGGTTTCTTCGGCGGCATACACCGCAGGAAGGGTTCCCATGCTTACGGACAGCACTGCCGTGACAGACAGGAAAACGGCGGTGATCGCCGTCAGTTTTTTCATCCTATCACCCCTCTGTTTTATACTATTCTCTAATAAAATCCTTTAACATCTGCCGTGTAAAATTTCGCATAACTGCGTTGTCGTCCTCGGAATCCGTCAGGATTCCTGCGTCCTCCGCCTTGTTCTGCGGAATTTTCCATCGACATCTGTTTTAAAGTCTTTTATCAAAGAATAGTATTAGAATAACCATAGTATAACAGAAATGGGAATCTTGTTCAATATGCATATCTGAAAAAAGGCATAAATCGTTTCGTTCGACATATAATAAAACAAAAACGGGAGATGGTTTTTTGTCGGTAAGAATTCATTGGGATAAGGTGAAGATTTACGCGGTCAGCATCGTCATACCGCTGGCGCTCGGCGCGTTGGTCGGTTTGATCACGTCGCAGTTTATGAATTACGAAACACTGAGCAAGCCGCCGCTGGCGCCTCCGTCGATCCTCTTTCCCATCGCATGGAGTATTCTCTATCTGCTGATGGGGATCGGCTACGGTATGCTCAAGGCCGACGGGATCGCGGATGGCAGCGCAAGCGTGCTCTATATCGTGCAGCTGGCGGTCAATCTGCTGTGGCCGGTCGCTTTCTTTGTACTGAAATGGCGCTTGTTCGCCTTTATATGGATTTTGCTGCTCGACGCACTGGTGATCGCGATGGCAGTGAGCTTTTACAGAAGAAAAACATCTGCCGGACTGCTGCAGCTTCCGTATATCCTTTGGGTGCTGTTCGCTTCTTATCTCAATCTGGGGATCGTACTGATGAATTAAACGATAAACATGCCCTGGACGATTGCGCCAAGGGCATGTTCGTATATCCAATCAACTAAATCGTATCGATCCAAAATCGTTTGATCTCGGTTCCGTCGACAACGATGGTTTTTTCATAAATGCCGCCGTTTGCTAAAATGGTTTTCTCGCTTGCCGTATTGTCAGAATGGCAGGTGATCAGGAATTTCTCTATGCCGAGCGCTTTGGCGTTACGGAGATTCAGCCGCAGCATTTCCTTGGCGTAGGCGTGTCCCCGCTCGGAAGGACGAACGGTATAGCCGCAGTGACCGCCCCATGTGCCGAGGATCGGGTGATCGATATGGTGACGCAGATCAATAATGCCGACCAATTTATTATCGCTCTTTCGTATAGCAAAGTAAGAGGTAGACGGAACATCAACGCCTGTCTGCCTGCAAGTTGCTTCACTCGTTCTTAACTGACAGCAACGTATCCATTCCTCGGCGGAAGTCGCTTCATCAAGCGATAAACAGCCTGCGAACTGACTGCCGCTGTTTTTATCGTGATCAAGCACTTCCTGACGGAATTGCCATACCTGCTCTGCGTATTCAGGCGCAGCTTCAATCAATACTATTTCACTCATCAGATGTTGATCTCCTTTGCGTTGTTAGGCATATTCTTTACAGCGTTTAAGAATTTCATACAATTTTCCGCTTCATTATCATCAAATGGATATTGCAATGCTTCGGCAACCCAAACGGCTGTTTCTTTGAACAAAGAGCACATTGTATC
>CAMKSB010000025.1 GCA_946415335.1 uncultured Clostridia bacterium | reverse complement strand
CGCTGGAAACCGCCGGACAGCTGGCGACGGACACCAACCGCTATAAGGTCGTCGTCGAACCGGGCGACTATACGATATACTCTTCGCTGAAAATCTACAGCAACACCACGCTCTCGCTCGACGGCGTGACGCTCAGACGAGCCAGAAACGGCATCAACTTTCTGCGCACCGGTACGGATGAAACAATAAACAGCGGCGTGACAGGCTATTACTACCGCAATATCACGATCGACAGCGGCACCTTTGAAGGCGGCAATATGGGCGGCACGATGCTGAAAATCGCGCACGCCAAAAACTTTGTCATGCGCAACGTTCGCCTGCAGAATGCGAAGAACGCCCACATGATGGAGGTCGCCGGCGTGGACGGCTTCACCGCCAAATCCTGCGGCTTTATCAACCAACTGCTCGACAAGGGACAGGACGGCTTGGAAGCGATACAGTTTGACGTGCTCAAAAAGGGCAATATGACGGACTGCCGCTCGGAGGACTTGTCCGTGCGCAACGCGCTGGTCGAGAGCTGCCTGTTTGACAACTGTCCGAGAGCCGTCGGCTCACATACGGCGATTCACAACAATCCGCATACGAATATGGTAATCCGCAACAACATCTTCCGCAATCTGGGAAGCTGCGGCGTACAGACGCAGGGATGGAAGAACAGCATGATCACCGGCAATAAGTTTGATAACATGCCGCGTGCGATTGCGGTGTATACCATCAAGGACAACGCGACAGGCACCTTTCTTCCGAGCGCCTTGGCGGCGGAAGGCAACACCACGCAGCATTACGCTGACAGATACCAAGCGCAGAGCTGGGGCGTGATGATCGCAGACAACAACATTTACAACTGCGGCAGTGTCGACGATATCTACAGCAGTTATTCCAAAGCGGCGATCACCGTACTCGGCGACGTGCTCACCGCCGACGGATACAACAGTATTCCCGCCGGCGACTACACCTACGACAACGTTACCGTAAAGAATAACCTCATTAACGTTCGCGGCAACGGTATCCGCGTGGAGCACGCCAAAAATGTCAGCGTAGACGCCAACGTGATCTACTGCCAGCCGGTCACGACAACGGAGAATTTCTACGGCATCGTTTTCCGCAACGGCGTGACGAACGCCAATATCACCAAGAATTACATCCACAAGGCGGCGGTCAACGGCATCCAGATCGACGGCAGCTGTGCGCTGAACAACGTGAGCCGGAACGAGATCTACATCACCGGCAAGTACGGTATCGCCTTTTACAACTCGACCGCGACGAACGTGAGCAACAACGAGGTACGCGACGTTGCTACCGAGGGCATTTTCCTGCACGACAGCTCGATCGCCGACCGGATCACGGAGAACCGGATCGCCAGAGCAGGCGAAGTGGGCATTCATATCACCTCGTCAGCCGGCGCAAAGATGATCGACAAGAACCTCATCAGCGGCTGTCCGGAAAATATCGGCTACACACAGAGCACCGGAAGGGTAAATGTCGGCAGCAACTATTTCAGCGCGTCGCCGCTCAGCTCCTTCAAACCGGACGCCGCGAACGTCACCTTGAAAGTCGGCGAATACTGGCGTATCAGCCGTGCGCCCAGTCCCGTCAATGCGCTGGTGGATTACAAGTATGCGGTCAGCGATTCGAATGTCATCCAGGCGGACGGAACCGGCAGGATCAGCGCGCTCAAGCCCGGAACCGCCAAGGTGACTGTCACAAGCACCAACGGCAAGACCGCCTCGGTCAACGTCACGGTTGTCGAGAATCAGCCGGCGACATTCATCGGCGACCTCAACGGCGACAAACTGGTAACTGCCGACGATTACGCCCTGCTCGCCGGTCATACGGCAAATTGGGCAGGCTATGAGACCGTCAGCACGAATGCGGACGTCAACGCGGACGGCGTGATCAACGCGAAGGACAGGATCCTGCTGGCGCGGTATCTGGACAGACAGAGCGGCTTTGACAAGCTGCCCAACAATATGCTCGTCTATTCCGACAGAACCGCCGGACTCTCTGTGACCGATGCACAAGCGCAGCCCGGAGAGATCTTCACCGTCGATATAAAGCTCGACGAGAATCCCGGCATTGCAACGGCGGATATGAGCGTGCTCTTTGACGAAAACGCCCTGACGCTGGTGAGCGCAGAGGACAAGCACCTGCTGTCCGACGCGGCGGAGGAGCATTCCGACCAAAAAACTTCGCCCTATCGCCTGTCGTGGATGAACGATCTGGCAGCTTCCGACACGAACGCTTCCGGCGCACTGATAACGCTGACCTTCCAAGTCAGCGAAAACGCGGAAGCAGGCGACTATACCATCGCGATCGCCGCTGACAGCGCGGAGTTGTACGATCATGAAGTCAAGACCGTGAGATGCGAACTGACGAACGGCACCGTCACGGTTTCTGCTCCCGAACCGTCAAGGCTCCCCGGCGACGTGGACGGCAACGGCGTAGTCGACGTGACCGACGCGACCTTGGTTCAGCTTCATGCCGCGCTGATGAAGCCGCTCGAAGGCGACGATCTCGCCGCTGCGGACGTCAACGGAGACGGCATTGTGGACGTGACCGACGCGACGCTGATCCAGATGACTGCCGGTCAATAACAATTAATAATTACAGGACGTGAACTTATGCGCCATATTTACCCGACCTTCTACCACGAATTCCGCTGCATTGCCAACCGCTGTGAGGACAGCTGCTGCAAGGACTGGGATATCGACGTAGACAGCGAGACAGAAAAATTCTATCAGACCGTCGAGGGTGCGCTCGGCGACAAGATCCGTTCGCTGACCATCACCGACGAATACGGCGAGCGCGTGTTTCGTTCCGGCAACGGCAGGTGTCCGTTCTGGAACGACGACATGCTCTGCGATATTTACATCGGTATCGGCGAGGAACACCTCAGCCATACCTGCGCGAACTTTCCGCGCGTACACATCGACTACGGCGATTTTCAGGAGCATTTGCTCTCCTTTGCCTGTCCGGAGGCAGCGCGGTTCATGCTGCGGGAGGAAGGCAATCCCTACCGCGATTTCGGAGGCAGTGAGGAATTGGAAACCACCGACGAAAACGAGGATTTCATGAGCTTCCTGCTCAAAGCACGAGAGCGGAGCGTGGCTTTCCTGCTCAACCGGGACGAACCTTTCGCCTACCGGTTGGCGGACTGTCTGGAATTCAACGCGCAGGTACAGGCGCTGCTGAACGGCGAGGAACCGCAGCCGCTGTCGACCGACGGCGTAAAAGCGGGATCGCCGGACTTCATCTTTGATCTGCACCGGCAGTTTGAGATCATGAGCGACCGGTGGAGACAGGCGCTGGACGAGACCGCCGGGCAAGCCGATTCGCTTGCCATCTCCAAAAACTTCGGCGCAGACTATGAGAAATTCGCGCTCTATTACCTCTACCGCTACTACCTGGAGGCGATCCACTCCGGCGACGTGCTCTACTCCGTCAAACGCATCATCTGCGCCTACCTTGTCACCGGCAAGATGGACGCGCTCTTTGCCTCGCAGGGCTATCCCCTGCCGCGTATGCGGATCCTGCAGCGGTACTCCAAGGAAGTCGAGCACTCCTACGAGAACACCGAGCAGCTCAACGCCGCTTTTGACGCCGACCGCCGCTTTGATACTGCGCCGCTGCTGGTCATGCTGGAGCAAATGGGTGCAATGGAATAAACATTTCCGAATATGCAACGAGAGTCACAGAATTTTTGCAATCTATCATTGATTATTTCTGCAAAAACACAAGAATCCCGCGCAGCTTTGTTGTACAATATAGTTATAGTCAATATTATGTGAGGTGTCAATATTGATTCACTGGCTCAGTGATTACAACTATGATTTTGCGCTTGCCTCTGTTCCGATCCAGGTCATTTTGCTGCTGGTATACTGCCTGCGCCGCAATCTGCCTGTCAGACAAAGTTCCAGTTTTCTGAATATGATGATCGCCAACCTGACAATGACGATCTCGGACATTGTTTCGTGCGAGATGAACGAGGTCTGGACGGATTTTCCGCTGTGGGTGATGTACGCCATAAACATGCTGTATTTTGTCAGCTTTATCATCCGTGGCTGGGCGCTGTTCGACTACGCCGCGGAATCCTGCCACAGCTATCAAAAGTTCGGCAGATACACGCGCGTCGTTATGGCTGTTCCGGCGGTCGTGGTGCTGATCATGATCCTGTCTACGCCATGGACAGGCATGATCTTCTCCTTCTCGCCGACGGAAGGCTACTTTAACTGCTATCTGTATCAGTCGATCTATTTCAGCACCTATTTCTATATCGCCGCCACGTTTGTGTTTATCCTTGTCAGTTTCAAGGATATGTCCACACGGCTGCGGATCGGCTTGCTGACCTCCAACGGCTTGCTGCTCGCCGGCATTATCCTGCGCAAGCTGTTCTTCCATGTGCTGGTGACGAGTTATTTCAGCGTGCTGGTGATCCTGATCATCTTCCTTTCCTCGGAAAATCCCGATCTCTACCGTCACCGTCAGATCCGGTTCTTCAACCGCGAGGCGTTCCGCCGGATCGGCACGGAATACCTCAGCCATGAAATGCCGTTCAGCTGCGTGATCCTTGCGGCGCAAAACTATGAAATGCTCAAGCATATATACGGCACGACGCGCGTCTATGAACGCTTGCAGATCGTCGGCGACCGCATGATCGCCGCTTTTAACCAGAGTTTTGTCTTTTACCTGCGCAACGGCAACTTTGTGATCTTGAACAACGGCGCTGTCGGCGACGAGCCCGACAAGGTCGCCCTGCAATGGAAACAGGATATCGAACGGCTGTTGGCGGATCACGATATCGTCAAGCTCAACTTCTCGGTCCTGCTGCTGCCCAGCGAGGTTGCCGGGAATGATATCAACGCTATCGAAAACCTGGTTCACTATTCCCTGCGCAACAGCGATACCATCAACCAGAAGGGCGAATATCTCATTACCAAGGAACTGGTACAGAAGCTGGATCGTGAAAGCTACATTCGTTTGGCGCTCAAACACGCGCTCGACAACCGCTCTATCCAGGTGTATTTCCAGCCGATCTACTCCATCGGTGAAAAACGCGCCGTCGGCGCAGAGGCGCTTGCCAGACTGTTTGACGACAAGCTCGGCGCTGTCTCGCCGGATGAGTTCATCCGCGTCGCCGAGAAAAACGGCGACATCGTGCGGCTGGGCAGACAGATCTTTGAGAGCGTCTGCGAATTTATCCAGAGCGCGCATTTGCAGGAACGCGGCATACGCCGGGTGCATGTGAATCTCTCGCCGGCGCAGTGTATGGACACGCAGCTTGCTCCGGATTTTGCGGAGATCGCCAAGCGCTATCAGGTGCCGATGAGCATGATCGACTTTGAGATCACCGAGACCGCCATCGACGACCACCGGGCGATCCTGGCACAGATTTACCGGCTGAAGGAAAGCGGCGCTGAGCTCTCTCTCGACGACTTCGGCACCGGAACCTCCAACCTGACAAGGCTGATGAAGCTGCCGATCGATCTGGTCAAACTCGATCTGACAGTGGTACACGCGTACTTCAACGGTGAAGCCGCGATCCTGCCCGACCTGATCCGGATGTTCCACAATGCCGACATGAAGATCGTGGTCGAAGGCGTAGAAACGGAGGAAATGATGCGACGGCTCTCGGATTTGTCCTGCAACTATCAACAGGGCTATTACTTCTCCCGCCCGGTTTCCCCGACGGACTTTCTCGATTACCTCAACCGCACGGAAACACATTCGACTTCATAAATATGTTCAAAACAGGGTTTGGCAGCCGCCGAACCCTGTATTTTTTGTCATTTATGATGAATAATATGTGGATTTTTCTTGCATTTTGCTTTTATGTCGATTACAATAAAGATATAACTTTTTGGAGGAATGTATATGCTGACGATTCAGAATTTGAGAGCATACGGCGCTAATGTGGACGATGGTGTGCAGCGGTGCCTTAATGATGAAGGTTTTTATCTGGAAATGGTCGCTGCCGTCTTTAAGGACGGCAATCTCAGCGCGCTGGAACAGGCGCTGGAAAACAAGGACGCTAAGACGGCGTTCGAATACGCGCACGCGCTCAAAGGCGTATACGCGAACCTCGCGCTGACGCCGCTGTATACGCCGACAGCCGAGCTGACCGAGTTGCTGCGCGGCGGCGAGCTGCCCGAGGACAACACGCTGATCGACGCGATCAAAAATGCCTACGCAGATTTGCAGGCGTTAAGCTAAAGGAACGGACATATGCCCAACCAAAACGAACTATTCAAAAGTGAAAACGTCTCGCCGGTCATCGAGTGGTTCGGCGACAAGCTGCCCGGCGGATTTGTCATCTACCGAGCCGACGACAGCATGGAGCTGCTGTTCGTCAACAGCACCGCACTGAAAATCTATGGCTGCGACACGCCGGAGGAATTCCGGCAGCTCACCGGCAACACCTTCCGGGGCATGGTGCATCCGGAGGACTACGAGGCGGTCGCCGCCTCTATCGACGAGCAGATCGGCGCTGACGATAAAGAAAAGCTCGACTATGTGGAATACCGCATTATCCGGCGCGACGGCAGCGTGCGCTGGGTAGACGACTACGGCCATTACGCTACGCTGCCCGACTACGGCGACGTGTTCTACGTCTTTATCAGCGACATCACCGAGCAACACCTCGCCAAAGAGGAGGACGTGCGCCGCGCGACGGTGTATTCCGGTCTGGTGGAACGCTTTCACGCCTTCGACAACGACTGTCTGTGCGTCGGCCGCGTCAACCTGACCGCCGGCGTGATCGAGGAGATCCGCGGCGACGACCTCTACGACACCGACTATGCCGGCGCTGACGCAGAAGCGTTTGTCCGCGTCCGCGAGGAAAGCGTACTGATCGCCGACAAACGCGCGAAATACGAATCACTTTTCTCCCGAAACAACCTCCTTAACCGGTATTTCAAGGGAGAAGGCGTGCAGTCCTTTGTTGCCTACTGCCGCCGTCAGTCCGGCAAGCGGTGCTTTGTCAAGTTTTCGCAGGCTGTCGCGAGCGATCCGGCAAGCGGCGATCTGATCCTCTTTTTCAGCGAGGTCGAGAGCAACACCGAAAAGGCGACCGAGGTACTGCATCGCAAGGTGCTGGCACAGCAGTACGACATGGTGACCTACATCGTCGACAATAACTACAGCGTGGTGATCGGCGACGCGGACAAGATCGGCAAGGGAAGTATCTTCCCCCAAAGCCGCAGCGGGGTGTACATGGATTACATCAACTGTCAGGTGCTTCCGGCAGCCTCGGAAAAGGCGCACGACAAGGAAGAACTGCGGCAGGCGTTTTTGCCTGAAACCATCGCCGAAAAACTCGCGGAAAACGATTCCTACACCATCGACCTGACCTGCGAGATCGACGGCGAGACCTATAACAAGCGCATCACCTACTACGCGGTCGACCGTGAGGCGAAATTCTTCCTGCTGCTCAAATCCGACGTGACGGACGTGCTCCGTCAGGAGCGCGAGCGCAACGAGATACTGGCGACTGCCCTGCGGGAAGCGGAGCACGCCAACGCCGCCAAAACCGCCTTTCTCTCGAATATGAGCCACGAGATCCGCACGCCGATGAACGCGATCCTCGGTTTGAACAGCATTGCGCTCAAGGATGACACGCTCTCTGCCCGGACAAGGGAAAATATGGTGAAAATCGGCGAAAGCGCTCATCACCTACTCGTTCTGATCAACGATATTCTCGATATGAGCCGGATCGAATCCGGCAGAATGACGCTGAAAAAGGAGGAATTCTCCTTCAGCGACATGCTCAAGCAGATCAATACCCTGATCCAGTCGCAGTGCGCCGAAAAGGGACTGCGCTACCAATGCAGCATCAAGGGCAAGGTGGACAGCCGGTACTTCGGCGACGACATGAAGCTCAAGCAGGTGCTGGTGAATATTCTGAGCAACGCGATCAAATTCACGGAGCCTTCCGGCAGCGTGACCTTCACCGTCGAAAAGGTCGCGGAATTCGACCATCAATCCACCCTGCGCTTTGTGATCAGCGATACCGGCGTCGGCATGGACGAGGCGTTCATCCCGAAGATTTTCGACGCGTTCACCCAGGAAAATGCCGGCAAGGTCAATCAGTTCGGCAGCACCGGACTGGGCATGGCGATCTCCAAGCGGATCGTAGAGATGATGAACGGCGCCATCGCCGTCAACTCCGAAAAAGGCAAGGGTTCGACCTTCACCGTGACCATCACCCTGCGCAACTGCAACAAGCTGACGCGCGGCGAGGCTTCTCTTGATCCAAACGACTTGCGCGTGCTGGTGACCGACGCCGATCCCATCGCGCTGGAACACGCCAGAATGGTGCTGGAGGAGGTCGGCATCGCCGCCGACGTCTGTTCCTCGGCAGAGGAGGCGCTGAACTTCATCGAGATCAACCACGCCAAGCAGACGCCCTACAATCTGGTGCTGATCGACCGCAACATGCCCGGCACCGACGGCATCGCGCTCACGCGCATGATCCGCGAAAAATATAACGACGATGCCACCGTCATCATGCTCACCGCTTACAACCGTGAGGATGTGATCGGCGAAGCCAAGCAAAGCGGCGTTGACAGTTTTGTCGCCAAGCCCCTGTTCGTGCTGAACGTGCTTGACGAATTTGAGCGCGTGATCAAACACCGTTCCGTTGACGCGGAAAACGAGCATGCGAAAATCGAATTGAGCGGAAGACATATCCTGTTGGCGGAGGATATGGCGATCAACGCGAAAATCATGAAACAGCTTCTCGGTATGAAGGGCATTGAAATAACGCACGCCGAAAACGGCAAGCGCGCTGTGGAGATCTTTGAAGCGAGTGAACTCTATCACTTCGACGCGATCCTCATGGACGTGAGAATGCCGGTGATGGACGGACTGGAGGCTTCCTATGCGATCCGGTCGCTGGAACGCGCCGACAGCCCCCTCGTTCCGATCATCGCGCTGACTGCCAACGCCTTTGACGAGGACGTGAAACAATCGCTGCAGGTCGGCATGAACGCCCATCTCTCCAAACCGGTCGAGCCGGAGCGTCTTTTCCGCACCCTCCGGGAGTTGATTTATATAAGTGAAAGCAGGCGAACTTCCCATGAGTAAACTACCTTCACAGCCGACGCGCACCTACGCGCGTTATCTGGCGCCTGTTGACGTCTGGGCGATCGCCTTCGGCTGTATTGTCGGCTGGGGAGCGTTCGTCATGCCCGGCACCACCTTTCTCCCCCTTGCCGGACCGCTGGGCACCGTCGTTGCCCTGGCGATCGGCACGCTGGTGATGCTCGTGATCGGCAAAAACTACGCCTATCTGATGGAAAAACGTCCCGGCACCGGCGGCGTTTACAGCTACGCCAAGGAAGCCTTCGGCAGAGACCACGCCTTTTTGTGCTCGTGGTTCCTCAGCCTTTCGTACCTCACCGTCGTCTTTCTCAACGCAACGGCGCTGCTGGTGCTCAGCCGGACGGTGTTCGGCAACGTGTTCCGCTTCGGCTTCCACTACAACATCGCCGGCTTTGACATTTACTTCGGCGAGATCGCGCTTTCTGTGGCGGCGCTGGCGGTATTCGGACTGATATTCATCTTCAAAAAGCCACTGCTGCAGGGTATCCAGACGGTTTCCGCACTGGTACTGCTGCTCGGCGTGTTCGTGCTCACGGTCGTAGCGCTGCCGCACATGGACTGGGCGCAGTTGCCGACCTTCCATCCGGACAGCCCCAGCTCCGTACCCGGCTCCGTCATCACCATTGTCCTGCTCGCCCCTTGGGCGTTCGTCGGCTTTGACACTGCCTCGCTGGAGACCGCGCATTTCAAGTTCTCCATGAAAAAATCGTGGAGGATCATCGCCGCTTCGATCATCTGCGGCGGTCTGGTGTACATAGCGCTCACCGTCATCAGCATCACCTATACGCCCGAAGGCGTGGGAAGCTGGCAGGAATATGTATCCACGCTCGACAACTACAGCGGCACCTCCTCTGTTCCGACCTTTTTCGCCGCGGAATCCTCGCTGGGTACAGCCGGCGTGGTGATCGTCGGCGTCACGGCGCTCGCCGCGATATTCACCGGCATTATCGCTGCCTACCGCGCCAGCATGCGCGTGCTCTCCACCATGGCGGAGGATCATATCGTTCCGCAGCGCTTTCTCAATTCGACGGTCTGCATCCTCTTTGTCATGATCCTGTCGATCGCGTTCTCCTTCTTCGGCAGAAACGCGCTGAACTGGTTTGTCGACCTGACCTCCTTCGGCGCGATCATCGGCTTCGGCTATACCTCCGCTTCCGCGTGGAAGCTCGCAAAAAATGAAGGCAACCGGAAGATCGTCGTCACCGGTTTTGCCGGCACGCTCATTTCCGCCGCCTTCTGCATAGCGCATCTGCTGTCGCGCGTCGGCTCCGTGGAAACCATGGGCACGCAGTCCTTCATCTTCCTCTCGCTGTGGTGTCTGCTCGGCTTTGTGTTCTACTGGCGCACCATCCGCAAGAGCGACCTGTCCGATTTCAAGGGCGTTGTCACCTCCAGCACCGCGCTGCTCTGCGTGCTGATCTTCACCGCGCTGATGTGGTTTATCAAGAGCGTGCTCGAGGCTGCGGATCAGGGCAACCTGCACGGCGTGATCATTCAAAAAGGCATCGCCCTCGCGGTGATGGTCATGTTAGGCGTGGCGGTCATGCTCTACACGCAGGACACCCTGCGCAAGCGCCACAACCAGCTCGAACGCGACAAGATCCACGCCGAGGAAAGCAGCAAGGCGAAAAGCCAGTTTTTATTCAACATTTCGCACGATATCCGCACGCCGATGAACGCGATCCTCGGCTACACCCATCTCGCCAGGCAGGAGCCGGATATTCCCGAAAACGTGAAGGATTACATCGAGAAGATCGACGTGTCCGGCAAGCATCTGCTCACGCTGATCAACGATATCCTGGATATGAGCCTGATCGAAAGCGGCAAGCTCGAACTGCGCAACGACAAGGCGAATATCGTCGAGACCGTCACCACTGCCTACGACATGTTCAAAGTGCAGATGGAGGAGAAAAAAATCAACTACGCCTTGGATATCAGCGGCATTTCACACCCCTGCGCGGTGTTTGACAGCAACCGTCTGCTGCGCGTGATACTCAACCTGCTGAGCAACGCCAACAAGTTTACGCCGGACGGCGGCAGCGTCTATGTGGGGCTGACAGAGGGCGAAGCGGACAGCGAAAACCGCGCCGTCTACTCGCTGACCGTCAGGGACAGCGGTATCGGCATGAACAAGGAATTCACCGAGACCATTTTTGAGGCGTTCGCGCGAGAGAGAACCGCGACCGTCAGCAAAACGCAGGGCACCGGACTGGGCATGTCCATCACCAAAAACATCGTCGACGCGATGGGCGGCACGATCCAACTGAAGACCGCTCCCGGACAGGGAACGGAGTTCGTGATCGGACTGCACTTCGCGCCCTGTGAGGAAGAACTGCAGGACATGCAGAAGGAACAGGCAAAGACGGTTATCGACTTCTCCGGCAAACGCGTGCTGCTCGCCGAGGACATGGCGATCAACCGTCAGATCGCGACCAAGCTGCTCTCCCGTCTGGGCGTTGAGGTAGAAGCCGCGGAAAACGGTCAGGCGGCAGTCGACAAGCTGACCTCTCATCCTGCGGGTACCTACGACGCAATTTTGATGGATATCCAGATGCCGGTGATGGACGGCTTTGAGGCGACCGCCGCTATCCGGGCGCTCGATGACCCGGCGCTCAGCGCAGTCCCGATCATCGCAGTGACGGCGAACGCTTCCGACGATGACGCCAAAAAGGCGCGCGAATCCGGCATGAACAGCCATATCGCCAAGCCGATCGACCCGTCAGAGCTCTCTGACACCCTGGCGGCAATTCTGCTGGACAGCGAGAAAAATACTTGATTTCAAGGCGAATATATGCTACGATAAAACATATAAGGAGGAATGAACGATGTTCTGTTACCATTGCATGAGAAAAATCAACGAAGGCAGCACCTACTGTCCTCACTGCGGCAGGCAGTCCTTCCCCGACCGCGATCCGCATTATCTGGCGGCAGGCAGCACGCTGAACGACCGCTATCTCATCGGCAATCCGATGGGCGAGGACGGCTTTTCCATCAGCTACATCGCGAGAGACCTGAACATTGACGAGCGCGTTGCCGTCAAGGAATTCTACCCGATGGGACTGGTAACGCGTGACAGCGCTATCTCCGGCAGGGTAAGCCTGAAATCCGAACAGGAGGATTTCCGCTCCTCCTTTGAAAGAGGAAAAGACAAGTTCTTGCAGGAGGCGCGTCTGTCGCGTCAGAACGGCACCGCCGACGTGAGAGATATTTTCAGCGTCAACGGCACGGTGTATGTCGTCACCTCGCTGACCAAGGATATGATGACGGGGGCGACTGCTCCGGACGGTGCGCCGCTTCCCTACGAGGACGGCTTTGAAGGCGGTCAACAGAATCCGAACGACATGACGGATATCGGCAAAAAAGCGCCGCAGAAGAAAAAGGTCAGCGGCGGCATGATCGCGCTGATCGTGATCGCTTCCCTTGTTGTCGTCGGACTGATCATCACGATGATCGTTCTCTTTGCCGGCAAAGGCAAGGGCAAGACTGACCAAACTGCAACAACGGTACCCACGACCGTCGCCGCCACGACCGTTAAGGAAAAGGAAAAGGAAACGCAGGCGGAGGATAAATCCGTCACCATGATCGACGTGAAAGGCAAAAAACTCTCTGACGCGCAGTCACAGCTGCAGGCTCTCGGCTTGAAGGTCGAGACATCCCGTGAGCAGAACGCCGACGTCGCCAAGGACTACATCATCCGTCAGAGCGTAGAAGCCGGACAGAAGCTGCAGAAGGGCGACACCGTTATGCTCTATGTTTCCGACGGCTACGAGGAAGTGGTCACCACACAGGAAACCCACGCCGATCCGGTATTCAACTCCGCGCAGGGCTCCTCGGTGCTCTCGGGCTACGAAGCGGAAAACGTACTCAACAACGACGCGAAATGCTGGGCGACCGAAAAGGACGGCAAGGACGCGTTCATCACCCTGCGCGCCAACGGCGATCAGTGGGTCAAGGGCGTGTACTTCGGCAACGGCAATATCGGCGATTTCCAGAACTGGGGACGCGTGACCAACGTCCGCTTTGAATTCTCGGACGGCACATCGGTCGAAAAGAGCATTTCAGATATCTCCGATCTGCAGACGATCGACTTTGGCAGAGAGGTCAAAACCAACAGCATGAAGATCACGATCTTGGACAGCAAGGCAGGAGCTGAACACGAAAGCACCTGCATCACCTACATCAAGGCATATTAAGCAACGACAAGGGCGGCATACGCGCGTATGCCGCCCTGTTTTTTTATTCCGCTAATTTGGCAAAGGTTTCTTTTCCGGCGACGCCGTCGACGTACAAGCCGCTGTTCTGCTGGAACGCTTTGACCGCCTGCTCGGTCTGATAACCGAAGATACCGTCGAAGCCGCCGGTGTCGTAGCCGTGACAGATCAAAAACGCCTGCAAAACGGACGGATAGCCGCCTGTCTCACCCTTATAGAGATTGCGGACTGCCGCCTTGGTGCGCCAGCCGAATATGCCGTCGACCTCCAGTCCGGCGTCATACCAGCGGTTCAGTTCGACCTGCAAGCCGGCGATCAGCGCCTTTTTGGTCGCGCTGCCGCAAATGCCATCGACGACCAGATCCGCGCCGAAGGTCTTGTTCAGCCAGCGCTGCACATCCTCCACGCCGCTGTCACCGGAAACCGGGTCGCCGCCCGGCGTTCCCCAGTTGTTCCAGCCGCCGTTCTTGATGATGGTCGGGTAGTCGCGGTAGCAGAGATCCTTGTCGATCACGCCCACGCCGGGAATAGAGTTGCTCTCGATCAGGTTGGTCTCGCCGCCGTACTGCCACATACAGAGGTTCTTGCCCTTGTAGCCGCAGGAACGCGCCCAGTGTGCGAACCAGATGTCGTAGCTGTCCACGACCTCCTGCGAGATATAGTTCTCTATCTCCTCGAAGCCGGTGTAGAGCATGGGATAGTAGCCGGCTTCCTTGATACCGCCGAGAAAGATACGGCACGCGCGGTCGACGTTGTGATAATTCCAGCCGCCGTGATTGGCTTTGTAGCCGTCCGCGTCCTCCATGTCGAAGGCGACCGGCATGGTCGGGCGCTTGCCCTTGAGCAGTCGCAGGGCATGGCGCAGCTCGCTGCGCGCGCTTTCCTCCGAGCAGGCGTAGGAATAGAAATACGCGCCCCACGGAAGCCCTGCCGCCTCCGCCCTGCGGACGTTTTGCTCCCAGCGGTTATCGTCCTGACTCTCAATATCCTCGCCGAAGCCGCAGCGGATCATGACGAAATCGTAGCCGGCATTTTTGATCGTTTCCATGCTGATATCGCCGTTGTTGGACGAAATATCCACGCCTTTTTTATTGGTTAAATTCAAAATTACTCCTCCAGTTCGGGCAGACCGGCGACGGACGTCAGCAGGCTGAGCACACCGGCAAGCGCTGCCGTAGAGCCTACAACGAGCCAGTCCACCTCGTGAATCATCGCGGTCACGCCGATCGAGGCGACCGCTGTCTGCGCGGCGGTTTTCAGCGCTCTGATACCTGCCGCCGCGAACCATTCCTTGGTGAAAATCTTTTTCATGGAATCATCCTTTCTTTTGCGGGACGTCTGGGAAGCCGTCCCCTACTTTTCGAGGTCGTCAAGTCTGTGGTTGGCG
>CAMKSB010000024.1 GCA_946415335.1 uncultured Clostridia bacterium | reverse complement strand
GTTTAAGGGTTTTGATGGTACTTAGTATTAAATGTAATGCATGCCGCATCCATTATATATAACCGAAAAAACACGCGATTTGATTTAAATCTTTTTTAATCGCAAAAGCACGTCCCACAACGGGACGTGCTGACAGCTTATTTTTCCTCATTGTTTTCTTCCTCAAAGTTGGAAAACTTGGTGATGTAGATTGGCCTGTCTTTGGTTTCCATGTAGATTCTGCCGATGTATTCGCCGAGGATACCGATGGACATTTCGGTGAGTCCGCCGAGAAAGAGCACCGCGCAGAGGGTGGTGACATAACCGGGCGTCTGAATGCCGAAGAACAGCGTCTGAATCAGGGTGATGATAATGTAGATCAGCGAGAGCACAAAAATGATGCTGCCCATCACTGCCGTGAACCGAAGCGGCGCGACCGAGAAGCAGGCAATACCGTCGATCGCGTATTTGAACAGGGAAGAGAACTTCCAGGTCGTCGTGCCGAGCTGTCTGTCAACGGTCTTGAAGGTGATCCACTTGGTGTCAAAGCCTACCCAAGAGAATATGCCCTTGGAAAAGCGCTGCACTTCGCTGAGTTCCAGAATGGAGTCGACCATCTGGCGCGTCATCATGCGGTAGTCCATGGCGCCGTAGGGATTCTTGACGTCGGTGAGCCGGTTGGAGAGCCGGAAGAACAGCTTCGAGAACATGCCGCGGAAGAAGCTCTCGCCTTCGCGTTCATCGCGCTTGGTAGCGCAGCAGTCGTAGCCCTCCTCCATGGCTTCGAGCATCTGGGGAAAAACCGCCGGCGGATGCTGCAGATCGGCGTCCATCACGACCACATAGTCGGCGGTGGTGTGCTGCAAGCCGGCGTACATGGCGGCTTCCTTGCCGAAGTTGCGCGAAAAGGAAATATACTTGATATTGTCAAACTGAGCGGCGAGCTTCTTCATGATCAGATACGTTTTGTCGCGGCTGCCGTCGTTGATAAGAATATAGCGAAAGCGATAGGAGGGAAGGGCGTCGATCACCTTGTTGGTCTCGAGAACAAAATGCTCCAGACCTTCCTCCTCATTATAGCAAGGTACTACTAAGTCTATGGTTTTCATATAGAAATCCTCTCTGTCAGAAAAAATACATTTCTATTATAGCAAAGTCATCAGGAAAAGTCTATTTTTTTTGAAATTTTTTCTGTCAAATGGTGAAAATGCAGTTGTCCTCATGACAAAAACGTGGTAAAATAGAATGGTTAGCAATAAAATAGTAATTGGAGGTTTCCTATGTCCGTTTCACACGCATTAAAGGCGCCGCCGCAAAAAGGCAACCGATTCCGTGACTTCTGCATCCGGAACCGCTATGTCTGGTTGGCTTTTCTGGTGCCGTTTGTTCTGATGGTAACAGCCTTTGCAATAAAAAAGGTCTCGCCGTTTGGCGACCAGCAGATTCTGGTAACCGACCAGTGGCACCAATACTATCCGTTTCTTGCGGATTTTCAGTATAAACTCAAGCACGGCGAATCGCTGTTTTGGTCGTGGTCTGTCGGCGGAGGCGTCAACTTCTTTGCGCTGATGTCCTACTACCTGGCAAGTCCGCTCAACTTCCTGACGGTTTTTCTGCCCTATGAATGGCTGAGAGAATTTTTGATGTTCTCCGTTGCCGCGCGTATCGCGCTTGCCGGCGCGTTCACCGCGTATTTCTTCAAGAGCGTCTACAAGCGCAACGACATCTCGCTGCTGATGTTCGGCATGAGCTTTTCGTTCGGCGCGTTTCTCATGGGTTACTACTGGAATAATATATGGCTCGATACCATCTGTATCACGCCGCTGGTAGCCTTGGGCACCGTCAAGCTGCTGACCGAGAACCGCTTCCGGCTGTTCACGATCTCGCTGGCGCTGTCCCTGCTGATGAACTACTACATCGGCTTGTTTACCTGTATTTTTGTTCTGCTGATTTTCATCGCGTATTCGATCGTTTACTGGAGCGGCATCAAGAACTTCTTTATCAACCTGATCAAGACCGGCGCTTTTTCCGTTATCGCGATCGGCATGACGACCTTCTTCCTGCTGCCGGCATTCATGGCGCTGCAGAATACCCACGCGTCCGGCAGTAGCTTCCCGAGCACGTTCGCCATCAACATCGGCGGCACGAATGATTTTCTCGGCGTATTAAAGGCGCTCAAAAGCATTACCGGCAACTTTGCCAACTTCACGGTTCCGGCAACCAAGGACGCCGACGCGCTGCCCAATATCAGCTGCGGCGCTATCTGTCTGTTCTTTGGCTTCCTGTCGCTGACCAGTCCGAAAATCAAGTTGAGAGAAAAGATCGTCAGCATGGGGCTGATCCTCTTCATGATTTTCAGCTGCATCATCCGTCAGCTCGACTATATCTGGCACGGCTTCCACTTCACCAACATGATCCCGTACCGCTTCGCTTATCTCATCACCTTTATTGTGGTGGTCATGGCGTTCAGAGCGTTCATGAATATTGACAAGATCAGCGTGATCGGCGCGATCGTCGCGTCTCTGCTCACCTTCTTTGTCCTGGGTATGGCGATCGGTGACGAGAAGTTTGCCAACATGTTCAAGGACTTCACGGCTTGGCAGACGCCGACGCTGATCGCCTTCGCAATCATTACCGCGGTCGTTTCGGTGCTGGTGATCCTGTACACCAAACGCCTGATCCCCAAATCGCTGCTAAGCATCATTCTGGCAGTCATGATCATTCTGCAGAGCGGATTCATCGCTTTCTGCGGCGTCAACAGAACGACCGTCACCGGCACTTACGAGTATCCGCGCGGAATGGAGCGCACCGAAAGCGTCATCAGTTATATGAACGCGATCGAAGACGGCAACAAGGAGCTGTGGCGCACCGAGATGACCAGCACCCAGACGCTCAACGACGGCGCGCTGAATCACTATTACGGCTTGTCCATGTTCAACTCCATGGCTAACGAAAACATGACGCGCTTCTTTGAGAACTTCGGCATGATGGGCTGGAAGAGCGGCAACCGCTACACCTACGCGGAAAGCTCGCCCGTCACCAATATGTTCATGAACCTCAAATACCTGATCGCGCGCGACGGCAAGATCCGCAACATCTACGACCTGACTCAGCTGACCAATGAGGGAGAGGTCAAGCTGTTTTTGAACAATCACTACCTGCCGATGGGCTTTATGACAGATCAGAATCTGCTGAGCTGGCAGGAGAACGACAACGAAGGTCAGTTCAATCCCTTTGACCAGCAGAATCAGTTCTTCAAGCTGGCGACCGGTATCCAGAAGGACGTCTACACGCACCTTGAGGTCGTCACTCAGGGACACAGCGACGCGAACGCCTTCACGGTCAACAAGGTGTCCTACGGCAACTACTCCTTCAAATGCAATGACTCCACGACGGTGCCGCATCTGAAATGGAACTATGAAGCGCCCGAAAGCGGTATTTACTGTGCTTATACGACGATCACGCAGGGCGACGAGATCAACGTACTCCACAACGACGCGGACGAAAACAACAAATTCAACATGCAGCGTCCGTATATCGCCTGCATCGGCTATTTCAACAAGGGCGACAAGATCTCGATCTATTCCAACCTCAAGGCAGGCGCGAGCGGCACGGCGCAGGTTTATGTCAATATGCTCAATTCAAGCGTATTGGAGGAAGCCTATCAAAAGCTGTCGCAGAGCGTCATGACGACGACCGCGAGAACAGACAGCTCCATGTCCGGCACGATCACCGCCAAGCAGGACGGCTTGTTCTATACCTCCATTCCTTACGAAAAGGGCTGGAAGGCAGTTGTCGACGGCAAGGAAGTGACCATCACCCCGGTCGGCAATTCTCTGCTGGCATTCCCCCTGAAAGCGGGAGAGCACACCATCGAGCTGTCCTATGTTCCCAACGGCTTTATGCCGGGACTGCTGATCGCGCTGGTATGCGCGGCATTGTTCGCCGGCATGTGCGTGCTGACCTACGTATTCAAAAAGAAAATCATCCCGGAGCCTGTTTTTGAATCACAGCTCGAGGATGAAGATACAGAATAAAAAACAAGGGTTCGGTTTGTGCCGAACCCTTTTACTCTGTAGAAAACTGCGCCGCAGGCGCAACTGATAACTAATAACTTTAGTCCGCCGTATCGCTGTCCAGCGCGATACGCAGGCGGTAGTCGGGATAACGCTCCGCGACGTCCTTGCATATATGTTCATACAGCGCGCGTCGGTCGTCCTCTTCAAAGCCGATCACCACGTCAAAGCGGATCTCCTTTTCCTCCTCGTTGAGCGAGAAGCCGTGAAGCTGCAGGACGTTTTCATGCGACATCACCAGCTTGCGGATATCGCCGAGCACCTGCATCGCGTGGTCGTCCTGCAGATTAACGGCGTAAATGCTGATACCGGTCAGGATCACCTTGTTGTCGAGATAAACCTTGTCGGTGATCTGACGTTCCAGCAGATCGAGTTTTTTGATCGTCATCGAATCCGGGATCTCGATATGCACCGAACCGATGAGCATGTTGGGACCGTAGTTGTGCAGCACGAGATCATACACGCCGGTGACTTCCTCGAATTCAAGGATCGTTTTCTTGATGGCAAAGGCAAGTTCCTTGTCGGAGCGTTCGCCGAGTATCGAGGAGACGCTTTCGCGCAGAATGTCAAAGCCGGACTTGATGATGATCAGCGAGATGACCGCCGCCAGATACGCTTCCAGACTGACGCCCCATATCATATAGATACCGGCGGCAACCAAGGTAGAAGCGGAGATGATGGAGTCGAGCAGCGCGTCCTTGCCGGAGGCGACGAGGGATTCGCTGTTGACCTTCACGCCGGTCGCCCGGACGTAAATGCCGAGAACGATTTTCACCGCGACGGCTACCGCGATGATCAGCAGCGCCACCGGCGTATATTCCGGTGCTTCGGGCGAGATGATCTTCTTGACGGATTCCACTAGCGAGGTCACGCCGGCATAGAGAACGATCACGCCGATGATCATGGCGCTGAGGTACTCCCATCTGCCGTGGCCGTGCGGATGCTTTTTGTCGGGCTTCCTGCCGGAGAGCTTGGTGCCGATAATGGTGATCAGCGACGAGAGCACGTCGGTGAGGTTGTTGACCGCGTCCATGATGATCGCGATCGAATTCGTCAAAAGACCGATCGCCGCCTTGAACGCCGCAAGAAAGACGTTGGCGAGGATGCCGATGATGCTGGTGCGTATGATGATTTTATCCCGCTGCATGAAAAAACCTCCTGTCAAAAGCAGAATAAAGGCAATAACATAAAAAAGCTAGTGTCAATTAACATTTCATTTAACAATATATCACAAAAATCTTGAAATTTCAATTGACTGATTCAAAAAAATGAAGTAAAATGGTAAGTGTATATCTGGTATATGATAAGGTGATTATGTGCGATCAAAAAGGTTCGCTATGACAGGGCTGCTGACAGCCGCTGTCTGCTTAACGCTGTCCGGCTGCGGTATGCAGTATATGTTCCGTCAGGAGCCGACGCTGCCGAAGGATAACGCGGAGGTCAAGGTGACCGCCGAACGTCAGCCGATAGCGCTGAACTACGGCTACAAGAGTCTCGACAGCGAAGCGCTGCAGCAGGCTTACGATATCCTCCATGAAAATATCCGCTCGGCATACAGCGAGAGCTTTGACGTGCCCAGCGTCACGCCCGAAGGATTTGTGCGCGTGATCGAAGCCTACGAGGACGACCATCCCGAGGTTTTCTGGCTGGACACCGCTTCACGCTACCGCTATATCGACTACGGCGACAGCTGTGAAATCCATCTGAGCTATTCGCTCGAGGGCGATGAGCTGGAGCAGGCGAAAAAGGAGCTCGAGGACGGCGTAAGTGCTGCGATCGCGGCGGCGCCGGAAAAGGCGACCGATTACGAGATCGAATGCTTCCTCAATGATTATATGATCGCACAGTGCGATTATAACCGCGAAGCGACATATCAGCACAACGCCTACGGCTCGCTTGTCAAAAAACAAGCGGTCTGCGACGGTTATTCCAAGGGCTTTCAGCTTTTGTGCAACCGTCTGGGGATCGCTTGCGTAGCGGTACAGGGAACCGCGGCGGCGTTCAACACCGAAAACGGCGGTACCAGCGACGACGGCCACATGTGGAACTGCGTGAATATCGAAGGCGACTGGTATCATATCGACGTCACATGGAACGACGGCGAGAACCGCATCCAGCATTACTGCTACCTCAATCTCACCACCGACGAGATCCTGAAATCTCACACCATCGCGCCGCTTTACGGCGAAGCGGAGGGCGAGGGCGTGCTGCTCAATGTGTTTGTGCCGGAGTGCAAGAGCACCGCATACAACTACTTCAACCACGACTGTCCGACGATCTCCGATCTTAATGACGACAGCGCTGTGATCGCCTCTTTGATCAAGGCGGCAAAAGAGCGCCGGGAATATCTTGACGTGGTGATCGCGCCATCGCTCAATTACGACGAAACGGTGCAGCAGATCGCTTCCGATCACGCCTATTCGTGGATGGAAGCGGCGAATCACTTCAACCACAATGATCCGCGTCTCAAACCGGACAGTGAATACTATACCTACAAAAATCTGAATGTGATAACCTTTCACTTGCAATACGAATGAAGAGATTTATCAGAACGACCGCCCTGTTATTAGCGGCGGCAGCCATTATATGCCTGTCCGGCTGCAACCGGCTCCAACAGCTTATCGGAGACAGCGACAGGAACACAGAACTGGAAAGCCGCACGGAAAGCGCGGCGCAGTCACAGCTTTTACAGATAGAGCAAGACGGCGCGGACTACGGCTACAAGGCGTTAAAGACCGACGCGGAGCGCCGCGTCTATTCCATGCTCGACGCCTATGTCGGCAAAGGCGTCCCGCAGATGTTCGTTGTCGATAACGACGGCACGCCCGAAAAAATGACGGCGATCATTGAACTGTACAAGTCCGATCATCCCGAGGTGTTCTGGCTCAACGACCAGTACAGCTACGAGTACGTGACCTATGCCGATCACACCGAGATCACGCCGCTGTTCTCGGTCGATCAAGAGGCGCTGGAAGCGGCAAGAAACCGCTTTGACGAGGCGGTTGACAAGATACTTGCCGACGCGCCTGTAAACGGCAGCGATTATGAAAAGGAGCTCTATGTCAACGAGTACCTCATTTCTCACTGCTTCTATGATGAGGAAGCGGCAAAGAAGGAGGAGGTCGTCGCCAATGAGCAGAACGCCTACGGCGCCATTATCGACGGCAAGGCGGTCTGCGAGGGCTACACGCGCGCCTTTCAGCTGCTCTGTGAGAGGCTGGGGATTGACTGCGTGCCGATCAACGGAACCTGCGATAACAACGGCTCCGGCGAGTCGGGCAATCATATCTGGAACGCGGTCAAAATCAGCGGCGACTGGTACTACGTCGACGCGACGTGGAACGATTTCCAGCCCGTTACCGAGGACTACAAGGTGACGGATATCGAACGCCACCAGTACTTCAACATCACGACGGAACAGCTGCTGCGCGACCACACCATCAACGACGTGTACGGCTCGGAGAAAAAGTTCGAGTACTACAACGCGATCGTGCCGGAGTGCACCGCTACCGAATACAATTATTTCAACAAAGAATTCGTCACGCTCAGCGACCCCTACAACTGCGACGACCTGCTCGCGGCGCTTGCCAAGGCGGCTTCCAATCAGGAGGAAGCCTTTGAATTCCGCGTTTCCGAAAACGTTGACTATGACGAAACCATGCAGACCATCATCAACGGCGCCGCTTACGAGTGGTTTTCGTACAGCAACAGCGTCAATGACGAAGACTGCCAGCTCACCGACGACTGCAAGATCTACTCCTACCAGGAGATGAACGTCGCCGCGATCGGTTTGGCTTACAGTGCATATTAAATGTATACCTTATTGGAAAGGATGATTCCATGAAATATGACATCCGACAACTCAAATTACTGTCCAACGATCAGATCGCGGACGGTATCTTCGACATGCGCCTGGACTATCCCGAGGGAGAGATCCCCGTTCAGTGCGGACAGTTCGCGCATGTATATGTCCCCGGCAAGAGCCTGCGCCGTCCGATCTCGGTCTGCGACGCGCGTGACGGCGTGCTCCGTCTGGTCTATCAGATCAAGGGAGAGGGAACAAAAATCATGTCGCAGATGCAGCCCGGCTGCATGGTGGACGTGCTCGCGCCGCTGGGCAACGGCTTTTCGGTACAGCCCGGCAAGCGCTACGCCCTGATCGGCGGCGGCATCGGCGTACCGCCCATGCTGTACACTGCCGCGCAGTGCGATCACCCGCTGGTGATCACCGGCTTCCGCAACGAAAAGCTGGTGATTTTGCAGGATGATTTCCGCACGGCAGGCGCTGAGGTCGTTCTCGCGACCGACGACGGTACCGCCGGACAGAAGGGCTTTGTCACCGACGTCCTCCGCGAGAGAATCGCCGAGGTCGACGAGGTCTGCGCCTGCGGACCTACGCCCATGCTCCGCGCAATCGCACAGGTTTGTCGGGAATTCGGCAAGCCCTGCCAGATCTCGCTGGAGGAACGCATGGCATGCGGCATCGGCGCTTGTCTGGTATGCGCGGTCAAGGTGCGCAAGGACGGCGAGGAGATCATGCAGCACGTCTGCAAGAACGGCCCCGTATTCAACGCGGAGGAGGTGGTTTTCGGTGGCTGATTTATCGGTAAAGGTCGCAGGCGTCAGTTTCGCCAATCCCCTGATCGCCGCTTCGGGAACCTTCGGCTTCGGCAGGGAGTTCAACGAGTTCTATCCGCTTTCCACATTAGGCGGCATTTCCTGCAAGGGCATCACGCTACGCCGCCGTGACGGCAATCCGCCGCCGCGTATCGCGGAAACGCCCTCCGGCATCCTAAACGCTGTCGGCTTGCAGAATCCCGGCGTGGATGTGTTCATCAACGAGGACTTGCCTTGGCTGAAACAGCAGAACACGACCATCATCGCCAACATCGCCGGCAACACCATCGAGGAATACTGTCAGATGGCTGAAAAACTCAGCGAGACCGATGTGGACATGATCGAGCTGAACATCTCCTGTCCCAACGTCAAATCCGGCGGCGTTCAGTTCGGCACGAGCTGTGAATCCGTCGGACAGATCACGCGCGAGGTGCGTGCTCACTGCCAAAAACCGCTCGTCGTCAAGCTCAGCCCCAACGTCACCGATATCGCGTCGATCGCGCAGTCGGCAGAGGCAAACGGCGCCGACGCGATCTCCATGATCAACACCCTCACCGGTATGAAGATCGACATCCGCACACGCCGTCCGATCATCCGCAACAACACCGGCGGACTCAGCGGCGCCGCGGTATTCCCGGTAGCGGTGCGCATGGTCTGGCAGGTTTCAAAGGCTGTCAGCATCCCGATCATCGGCATGGGCGGCATCACCACCTGGGAAGACGCTGTCGAAATGCTCATCGCCGGCGCCACTGCCCTTCAAATCGGCACGGTGCTCTTTTCCGACCCGTACGCGCCGATCAAGATCAACGAGGGACTCAACCGTTTCCTCGACGAAAACGGCATCCAGTCTGTCACCGAGCTGACCGGCACGGTCAAGCCGTGGTAGCTCTTATCCCAATTCTATCACTATTATTTTTTACACCATCACAGGAGAGAAATAAGGCAAATGGACTATAAATACGATGTTGTGAATTATGATAAAAATATTCCCGCAACAATTATGCATCTGAACCTATCCTCAAACACGCGCATCACCGAGCTTCAATGGCACCGCGAGCCGGAGTTGGTGTATGTGATCGAAGGCACCAGCGAGTGCAGCCGCAACGGCGACCTCAAAATCGTGGAACAGGGAGATTTTATCCTCTTCAACAGCGAGGATGTACACCTTGTCCGTCCGGTCTCCGGCACCAGCTGCCGCCTGTTGTGCGTCAACTTCTCGTTTGAGTATATCCGCATGTTCTGCAAGTCGATCGACAGCGTGTTTTTCGATATTTCCCAGCAGCCGGAGGTCAGGGCGGAGATCGCCGCGATCCTCGGCAAAATGGCAGCCGTCGACAACGCAGGCGACGATTATTCCTCTTTGGTTCAGATCTCTTATATCAACAAGATCTACTACCTCTTGCTGAAAAACGGCATGTGCTTCCGCAGATCCTCCAATTCCATGATGCTGCCAAAGCGCGACTTCTCCTATGCGAAAACAGCCATTGCGTACATCAACGAGAACTACCGCCGTGAGATCCCGCTGGACGAGATCGCAGCGGTCGTCAACCTGTCGCCGTCTTACTTTTCCAAGTATTTCAAGAACGTCACGCAGGTCAGCTTCTCCGAGTATCTCGCCAATCTCCGTCTGGAGAACGCCATCAACGATATGCTCGAAAACAACGTAACGGTTTCGACAGCGGCAATGGAAAACGGCTTTGCCAATGTGAAGTCCTTCATTACCCAGTGCAAGAAGGTGTATCACTGCACGCCGGCACAATACAAAAAGCGAGTCGCCATGCGTACCTTCGCGTGACGCCGAACGCCTCCGGAGCTTCCGGGGGCGTTTTTGTTACAAAAACGTCATCAACCGGTTACAAACAGGCGACTTTTAAATTTCTTGCAATCTGCCCAAGTTTATGCAGGATTTTGTAACCATTTCACGGCTCAGAATAATTCTCACAGGAAATTATAAGCAAATCCTTTGTGCAACACTGACAAATTCAAACCGTTCGATTTGTTTGACATTACCAAGGAACGGCGTTATAATGCCAGACGTCAACAGAAAACAAATAGAAATGTTGCAGCAAAGGAGAATGAAAATGACTCCAAATGAATCCAAATCACATCCTGTTCGTTCCGCCTGCGCGTTGGCGCTGGCAGCGATCACCATGTTTGGCTCTGTGTTTACCGTAGCCGCAGCGGCGACCGCGCCGGAAGAGGTGCTTACCAAGCAGCAGCCGGCAAAGGAGAGCAGCGCCCATACCTACCTGACAGAAGGCGGCAGCTTCCACGTGCTTTCCGCCAATGAAGTCATCGTTGTCAGCGGCGAAAACACCGTCAAGGTGCTTTCCTCCGGCGGCACCGTCGCAGAAGCGTTAAAGACCGCCAAGGTCTCGCTTGCCGAGGGTCAGATGACGATCCCGGCGGCGGATACCGTCATCAAGTCCGACCTGACCATTACCGTTTGTGACGCGAAAACCGTTTCCGTCACCGCCGACGGCGAGACAAAGGACTATCAGCTTCCGCTTGGTCCCGTCGAAAAGAGCCTCAAGATGATCGGTTTTCAGCTCGGCAAGGACGACGTCCTCAGCGTCGAGAGAAACGAAGCGGTTGAAAATATCGACAAGCTGACCGTGCAGCGCGTTGTCTACAAGGACGAAACCACCACCGAGAGCGTCGCTTACGACAGCGTGAAGGAAAACTCCGATCAGGTCGACCTCGGTGAAACGAAGCTCAAAACAAAGGGTGTCAACGGCGAGAAGGCAGTCGTCAGCCGCGTGAAATACGTCGACGGCAAGCGCGACAGCGCCGAGAAGATCGCCGAAAAGCTCATCAAAAAGCCGGTCGACGAGGTAACGCTTGTCGGCACCAAGGGAGCAGGCACCGCCGGCGGCGCCGGAACCTTCACCGACAGCAACGGCGTCAAGGTTTCCTATAAATATATGCTCTCCGGCTCCGGTACAGCCTACACCGCTCCGGCAGGCGCGCTGACGGCAACCGGCAACCCGGCTCATTTTGGCGGCGTGGCGATCAACCCCGAACTGATCCCCTACGGCTCCAAACTCTATGTCGAATCCGTCGACGGCAGCTTTGTCTACGGCTACTGTACCGCGATCGACACCGGCGGCGCATTGGAGGACGGTTCCGCGATCGTCGACTGTTTCTATGACACCTACGACGAATGCGTGAATTTCGGCAGACGCGACGTCAACGTCTATGTCATTGAATAATCGTGTGTTTTTCAGAAAATGATTGATTTCTTGAAAATTATCATGTATAATAGGTGAAGCTATGTGCTTCACCTATTTTTCTTGAAAGGATCGAGAATTTATGAAAAAAATCATCGCCGCTATTCTTGCGGCTGTCGTCATTTCGATATCCGCCTCCGGTTGTATGGGCATGGGCGCTAAGCCTGCCGTCGCGACCGGCGACGAAGCAAAGAGTCAGAACGCTGCCGATTATCCCAACACCTATGAGGGACTGTGCAACTATCTGGCTTCCTTCGGCTACATCAATCCGTTAAAGGATAACGTCGATTCCACCTACGTCGTCATGGACTACGCGCTTGTCGGCGCTGCCCACGGCAGACGTTACACCGAACAGACCAAGAAAAAAGCCACCATCGAAATCTATGACTACACCGACGTAAAATCCGCTACCGCAGACGAGATCCTCGCCGGTATCAAGGAAAACGGCACCTTCACCGTTCTCGGACTGCCGGAGGTCAAGGCGATCCTCTCCAACAACGGCAAGTTTATGATGGTCTACAACGACAAGAGCATCGACGAGAACAACAAGGAGCAGGAGGAATACAAGCTCCGCGAAGAGATCGTCGAGAAGTTCAAGACCTTCCACGAGTAAGGTATACTATAGATAAAAGAGAAAAGCCGGTTTTTCAATCTGCGGTTGTATTACTCTCTCATTTGTTGAATAACTAAACAGACAGTTGCTTGATATTGTTCAGGCAACTGTTTTATTATATAGGTAAACATGAAACGAGGAGAATGAGAGATGAAGATGAAAAGAATCCCGGCTTTATTATTGTGCGGCGCTGTTTGCGTTTCGGCGGTGACAGGCTGCTCGGGCAACAAGGCAGATTCCCAAGCGACGCCCGATTCCGCGGTCAGCAAAACCGAACCGGTGAGAGCGGATGTTGAAAAAATCCACAAGCTCACGATCCGGGCGACCAAGGACATCAGCGAAATCACAGCGACCTTTATGAACACCGCCAACGGCAAAACCGAGGACGTCAAAATGAAAAAGGGCACCGAGGATGAAAAAGCCGTCGTGTTCAGCTGCAAAGCGGACGTCAATCAATACAACATGGTACATCTGACCTACGGCGACACCACCAGCATGGATGTGGCGTTCAACAGCTTTATCAGCGGCTGGAACCTGGACAACGACGAATTGCTTCCCTATGTGGTCGGAACCGAACCCGTCTATGATCCGCAATTTGACACGCAGGTATTTCAGTTTGACGGAAGGGATAAGAATGTCTATATCTGGAAGCCTGCGGATTATGACGAGAAAGCATCGGAAAAGTATTCCGTCATCTATATGTTTGACGGTCAGAGTGTCCTCGCGAAAGGCAAAGACAGAGGAATGGACAATGACGTCATGTGCTGGAACGTCAGCGAGAATGTCGAGAGTATGACAGCGGCGACAGGCAACAAGGCGATCATCGTGGCGATCGACAACGGAAGCCCGTACCGAGACGACGAACTGATCCCCGATTTAGGACACATCAATATGGAAGGAGCGCCTGCCAACGCCAAGGAAGAGGATGTTTCCAAGAAACGGGGAAACGCCTTTGCGGATTTTGTCTGTGATACCGTCATGCCGTATGTGAACGAGCATTATAACGTCTACACCGACGCGCAGCATACCTCGCTTGCCGGCAGCTCGCTCGGCGGCTTGGAGACCTTTTATACCGTCCTGTCGCATCCCGACAAATTCTGCGCCGGCGGAGCGCTGTCCTCTACCTTTAGTATGTACGCCGATGCGGAGTGGACAAACTTCCTCAAGGATAAATGCTCGATGGATAACGCGCCATTTTTATATCTGTACGCCGGCGGTTATATGGTCGATAACGGCGACGTCACGGAAACGATGTACAACAAGCTGCTCGAAAGCGGTTATCCGAAGGATAAGCTCATTTTCAGCAAATATGAACCCGGCGAGCACTTTATGCAGTATTGGCGCAATATCTATCCCGAGTTTTTGGAGGCGGCGTTCACGCAGCATGTCTCCGCGCTGGAATACGGCGTGCCGATCGAATACAAGGACAAAACCGATCCTTACGAGGAATATTTCAAGGATTTGGATATGGATATGGAAAACGCCGAGCCCGGTTATTTGTATTACGACAACAGCGAAACCAAGTGGGATAAGGTCTACACCTACTGGTGGGGCGGCATGGCGATCAACAGTATGACGAAGGAACCCTATTATTTCGCCGAGTGGCCGGGCTTCCAGATGGAGCAGGTCGAAGGTACGGACATATACCGTGTAACGGCGCCCTTTGGCGTACAGGGTATCATTTTCGATTCCGGCATGACCGACAAGCAGGTAGCAGAGGGTGTGGACGCCTACCAGACGACCGACCTGCCGTACAGCCACGGGCTGATCGGAAAGGTCTATAAGATCGATACGTCGGTCGAACCCAAAGCCGATCCCGGCGCGATGAAAACCAAGCGCAGGTATTCGGAGGGCAGCTGGTCGGACTATACAGCTAAGTAATAACGAAACAATCATACCCTGAAGGAAAACACCTTCAGGGTATTTTTCGGCTGATTCTTTAAGGAATCAAGCACGTTAAATCGCTAAAGCGTTAAAGTCACCCACAATATCTTGTGCGAAAAAACACGATAAAACCGAAAATAACGCAAGCAAGGAAAAAATCGCAAAAATTTGAAAAAAATTTAAAAAAAGGGTTGACTTTTACGGCAAAAGGGCGTATAATAACACATGTTCGGTCGAGAGAAACGGCAAATGCGAATGTGAAATATCACTAAAGCAAACGACGAAATCTTGTTGAAGCTGAACAAAAGGACCTTGAAAATTGAACAACGAAAGTAAGAAGAACCCGTAATGTTCTTTGAGT
>CAMKSB010000023.1 GCA_946415335.1 uncultured Clostridia bacterium | reverse complement strand
GTGATATTCGATCTGCTGGGACAGATCGGCGAAAAGCACCTGACAAACACGGTTTCCAACTACCTGATGTGTGCTGAATACCAGATGTTCCGCACGATTTACTGCGCCGACAAGAATAACACGCAGACCATGTTTGCCCTCGACCGCAACCGCTACAAGAACCTGACCGCGGCTTCGATGCTGGTGGATATGGAACGGATGGAAGGGATCATCGAACGTGAAAAAATATCACTTTCTCTCTCGCCCGATATCATTTCCAGCTATTTTGACAAGGGCGCTTCGTCGCTGTTCAATCTGATCCAGTTCTCGGAGAGAAACGTCCGGAATATCGCCGGACGGAACGAATAAGGATATGCAAATCAGGGTTCGGTCAAGACCGAACCCTGTTATGTTTCTTAATGTTGATATTGTGTAACAGGCGCACCAGAAAGCCGATGGCGATGGTGGCAGCCAGTATGATAACGACCGTGAGCATCCAGTTGCCATTTTTGTTAAAGGAATAGAAATCGGGCCAGCCGCCGTTCTGCACGCCGATCAGGATGACCTCCACAAAGTAGACAGCGCCGTAGATCACGACCGGCACCAGACAGAGAAAGGTCTCCGGCACAGAGAGACGGGTGCTCTTTTCGACCAGCGTAAAGCTGAGCAGCGCCAGCATCGGACCGCCGACGTGCATGTAGGCTGCGGTTCCGAGAAGTTCCCTTTCTGCGCCGTAGACGGGCACCAGCAACACCATGACCGTACAAAACGTCAGGATAACAGCTGTGACGGCGACAAATTTGAATAACTCAACGATGTGAGGCAGTGCGTTATTTTTCCCTCTGAGAATTTTAATATCAAATATCACCACGACTACCGCGGCGATCGCGGATAGGATATTGGAATCCGTCGTGAAGAAACAGAACCGCTGAAAAGGACTGTCAAGATAATCTAACTTGATGAAAAAATAGGAAATCACAACTCCTGTTGTCCCCAGCACGATCAGGCTGTTGAGGATCAGTGAGATCAACGCTTGCTTTTTTGACATGCAATCACGCTCCTGCCGATATTATAACACCATTTCTCTATGACCGCAAGCGTCAGCCTTCGTTTTTGACAATGCGCTTGGTGCGCCATTTGCCGCTCTTCCAGCGTATCAGCATGAGGATGCCGCGAACGAATTCATCCGCCGCAAGCGCGATCCACAATCCGTAGATGCCCAAACCTGCAACGACCGCCAACAGATACGAGCACAGCACGCTGATGCTCCAGTTGGAGAATATCGCGCAGGCTGTCGGGAAATACACATCGCCTGATCCGCGAAGACAGGCGATCAATACCAGATTGGTCGTCCTTCCCCATTCCAGCAGACAGTTGATCAGCAGGATATTCATGCCGAGCATGATCACCTCGGTGTTGTCGGTAAAGATACGCAGCAGCGGTTCACGGAAACACATGCCGACGGCACAGGCGACGGCGGTGATGATCAGCGCCGTCCGGTAGGAACGCAATCCCTGACGGTACGCCTTGTCAAACTCCTTTGCACCGACAAGGTGACCGATCATGATCTGCGACGCCTGACCGATGGACACAGCGAAAAGATAAAAGAACATGGTGATGTTCTGCACGTAGGTCTTGGCTATCAGTTCGTTTTCGCTGAGAAAACGGAGCACGATGGACGTGATCGTCAGCTGCGAGAGATTATAGAGGAAGGTCTCCAGCGCGGACGGCACGCCGATTTTGAGAATGGCGAGCAGCTTATCCTTCGGGAACGGCACAAGCAGCTTGAAGATGGAAATGCTCTCAACCTTCCGAAAGAGGATAAACGCCAACGCGAATCCGCCAAGGATCCGGCAGACGCTTGTGGCGATCGCCACGCCGGTCACGCCTAAATGCGGCACCAACACCATATCCAGCAGGGTGTTCATCACGTTCATGCCGACGGTGACGTACATCGAGATCTTTGTCAGTCCGTGGTTGCGGATAATGACCGATACGGAGCCGAGAAACGCCTGCACAAACATCATGCTGCCGACGATCGTAAGGTACTGGCAACCAAAATCGAGGATCTTGCCGCTTGCGCCGATAAAGGAGAGGATCGGACGGCAGAAAAAGACGAACAGCATGCTGATGAGCAGGCCGAACGCCACATGCAGCGTGATAGACAGCGCCGCCACCTGGGAAGCGTCCGTCCGCTTATTCGCGCCGAGGTACTGGGAGATCATCACGGCGGTCGCCGAGGAGATCACGGTAAAGACGATCGTGACGATGGACACCGCCTGATTAGCCGTACTGACCGCAGACGCGGCGAGGTCGTCATAGCCGCTGAGAATAAATACGTCGATCACGCCCAGCAGCATGAACAGCGCCGTTTCGATGAACAGCGGCCAGGCGAGATTGAAGAGTTTCATTTCTTTCATGGGAATTCCTGATTTCTGTTGTAGTATAATTGTATTATACTATTCTGACACGGCGAAATCTATGAAAAAAGCGCCGATTCTTTGACACAAAACGACGAAAAGCGGCAGCCTTTTGCAAGACTGCCGCTGTTGTTATACCATCAATATTCCGGTACGACGTTGCCTAAGCCTTTGACGTCCTCCTGCGCCTGCAGCTTTGCATGAGGCAGCAGGGAGAGCAGTGCATCGACCTCTTCCTCGGTATTGTAGATACCGAAGCTGACGCGGATCATGCCGGGCGTGCTCATGTCGCCGCAGTTTTCAAAGCGCGTCAGGGAATCATCCGGGATACCCATCAGTCTCCATACGTAGGGATTCGCGCAGAACGCGCCGCGTCTGGTAGCGACGCCGCCCATCTTGCTGAGTTCCTGTGCGAGCAGATAGGAGTTGGTGTCGGTGAAATTGAATGTAACGACGCCGACTCTGTCGCTGATGTTCTCGGAATCGCCGTAGATAACGACGTTGGGCAGCTTCTTCAAGCCGTCGATCAGACGCTGGTTGAGCTTCTGCTCATGCGCCTGGATATCACGGAAACCAACCTCGCTGAGAACGTCGATCGCCTTACCCATGCCGATAACGCCGGGATAGTTCGGAGAACCTGCTTCATATCTGGCAGGCGCTTCCTTGTAGGTCTCCCAGGTGTCGCCGACGATCTTGATCGTGCCACCGCCGTAGAATTCGGGCATGTGCTCGTTGAGCACGTCGGTCAGTCCGACGACTGCGCCGCCGCCATAGGGCGAATACATCTTATGAGCGGAGAAAACAAGGAAGTCGATGTTTTCATCCGGTGACAAGCCCATCATGGAGAACTGACGATGCGCGACGATCTGCGCGCCGTCAACGATGATCTTGGCGCCGTACTTGTGCGCCAGCTTGGCGACGCGGTGAACGTCGGTCACATATCCGGTAACATTGGACGCCGCGGTGATCGAAACGTATTTCGGTCTGACCTTGACCAGCATATTCTCGATCGCTGTGTAATCGACTCTTCCCTTTTCGTCGACCTCGGCATAGTAGACGCGGCAACGCTCGCGCCAGCTGAGATCGTTGGCATGGTGCTCCATGCGCGTCGTCAGTACCCTGTCGTCATTGTTCTTGACAAGTGCGGAAGCGAGCTTGTTGAGACCGTCGGTGGTATTGTTGACATAGAAGCAGGTGTACTTTTCCGGATCGGCGTTGACAAACTTCAGAACCTTGTCTCTGGTAGCGTTGTAGAGGTCGGTGGAGTAGTCGGATTTCTGCGAAAAGCCGCGTCCGATGGAGCCGTACATTTCGAGTTTTTCGTTGACCTCGTCCATGACGGGCTTGAGCGCCGGCGTAGTCGCCGCGTTATCAAAGTTGATCAGGGGCTTTTCGGTGCCGTCCGCCAGCTTGACGGGCTGGTTGAGTCCGACAACATAGTCGCGGATGTTGTTGATGTTATAGGTCTTGGAAGGATCGGGCTGGTCGGGAATCACCCTTCCTTCTTCCACCGCCATCAGCTGGATACGGGTAGCGTCGGAAATGTCTACAACGCCGTAGCCCTTGACGTTTGCAATGTCAAGGTCATACTTACCTTCAATAAAGCTCTCTACCGTCTTTTGGTCGTTGCTGACGTAGAGCTGTACCAAGGTCGCGTCGGTGACGTCAACCTTTCCGTCAACATTGACGTCGCCCGGCTGTAATTTATTTGCTGAGGCAGTAAACGACGCCGCTGAAACGATCATGGTTGCCGCAAGCGCTATGCTTGCGAGTTTTTTTATCATGCGCATAGTGATCTCTCCTTTACTATTTTCTATCTATTATTATAACTAAAAACGCGCTGTAATGTCAAGAGATTTTTGATTAGCAAAGCGAATGGACTGCCCATTTTGCAGGCAAACACATCGTGTCAAAAAAACAAAGAAATTTTACAATTTCATATTGACAGCGTGTCAGAATGCGTGTATAATATAGATGCTGACACTGTGTCAGAATGAATTTATCAGTTCAAAAGCCAGAATAAAAATATAATACAAGGTGTTGATCGAATGAAAACGAAAACTATCGTCAAACGAGTGATCGATGTGGCGTTGACGGTCACGTTACTGCTCCTGATGGCGTTTCAGGTGACGGAACAGTTTGCCCATGAGTGGCTGGGCGTCACGATGTTCGCGCTGACGATCGTGCATCAGATATTGAACCGTAAATTCTACGCGTCGATCTTCAAAGGAAAATACCATCCGCTGAGAGTCTTTCAGCTGATCGTCAATATCCTGCTGTTGTTGTCATTTGTTTGCACGGCACTGTCGGGCATGATGATGAGCCGGTTCGCAACGCCTTTCATGAACGGTATTCTCCCCTCATCTATCGTCCGGCAGGGACACCTCGCATTATCGCACTGGTCGTTCGTACTGATGGGACTGCATCTCGGTCTGCATTTCGGGATCGTCACCGCAAAGCTGAGAAACAAATCCGTCAAAATCGCGCTCGGAGCAGTCATGAGCGGTGTTTCCGTTTACGGCTTCTACCTGTTTTTCAAGTCGGATATGCTGAATTATATGCTGTTCAAAAATCCCTTTGCCTTCCTCGACTATGAAAAAGCCTGGTGGCTCGTCATTCTCGGAAACCTCGCCATGCTCCTTGCGTGGGGATTTGCGGCATATTTGCTGTCGCTGATATTACGATCGGTCGCAAAGAAGGATAAGAGGAAATCGGCGCTGCTTTACGCCTTACTGTTGATTGCCGTGATCGTGAGCGGTATCGTTTTGAACGCGTTACTCAACCCTGCACAGGAAAACCCCTCTGCTTCATGGGCTTCGCCGCAGAACGTTCAGACGCAAAGCGATACGCCTACGCAGGCAGTCAGCGCGGATTACAAAGAGATTTCGGACAATGATATCCTGATCAAAGGCGGCTCCTTCAAGATGGGCAGTCCCGAAAGCGAAAACTGGCGCGGCGACGACGAAACACAGCATGAAGTGACGGTGAAGGATTTTTACATCAGCCCTTATGAGATCACACAGGCGGAGTATCAGAATGAACTGAGCGGAAAAACAATCCTGCCGTTCTGTTCGCATGGCGGCGGCCGCTTCGGTCAAAGCCTGACCGCCATCGCTAAGCTCGCGCCGAATTCCAACATCGGAAAAGGTCTTTCCGTACATTACTCCGGCGGCGCTTCCCTTCCGGATGATGTCGCAGCATGGCTTCAAACCAATGGTTTGAAATAATGAAAACAGGATTCCGGCAACTTTTTGTTGATCAGGCTCAACACATATAACAAGACACCTTACAGACGATGAAGCTGTAAGGTGTCTTGTTTGTTTTGACTGCCAATCGGCTATTTCATTTTAGTTTCAAATCATCCTTATGAGAAACAGCCTTTTTGACAGCCTGTACAGAGGAGAAGTTTATGAAAAAAAGAGGGTAATGGTGATTATAAGCGGTTGCTTTCCAACTGCGGCATCATCACGGCGATCTCAAGATTGCCGTTGCGGCAGCGAAGTTCATCGATGAATTTCTGTACGTTGTCCTCGCTGGTCAGTTCAACGCGGTAAATCAGCTTGTAGAGGCTGCCCATATTGGAGGTCTTGACAGTGAGAAGCTTGGCGTTATGGGTGTAAGTGGCGAATACGTCATCAAATTCGTGCGCATAGTTGAGATCCTCCGGTACAGTGATCCGCAGGTCGCGGACAAGGTCGTCTTTCTCCTTGAAGTGAACGAAGGAAACAATGAACATCACCAGACAGATCAGTGCGACAAAGATGGCGGCGAGTCCGACATAACCCATCGCGGTGGCAAGTCCGGTCGCCATGGCGAGGAAGATGCTGACGATCTCCTTGGCGGTTCCGGCTACGCTGCGGAAGCGTACCAGCGAGAACGCGCCCATGACCGCGACACCGGTGCCGACGCTGCCGTTGACGAGCATGATCACGGTCTGTACGATCGCGGGAATGAGAAACAACGCCAGCAAAAAACTCTTGCTCTGTTTGCTGCGGAAGCCGGTGGTCAGCGCGATCAGCGCGCCGAGTGCAAGGGATACGCCGGTGCAGATAAAGAATATTTCAGGGGTAAAGGTTCCGGAATAGATAGCGGTAAATAACTGATTAAGCACAATTTTTTCCTCCATTCATTGTCATTTCGCGTTCAGTCATGATACGGTAAGCGGTTCCGTATTTGGAGAAGGAACCGGGAAAGATCTCGAGTCGGTTAAGCGCGTCTGTCAGCCAGAGCGGCATAGAATTGAGGGATTTGATCTCCATGATGCAGCGGTCAGGCGACAGGATGGTCTCGCCGTAGCTGCCCTTGGCTAAGTCGAGGTTTTCGGTGCGGAAGCGAACGTTCTTGTCAAAGGTGATCCGCAGTTCGTGGTCGGTCTTGCTGTAGAAGGCGGTGCGGTCGTAGCCGATGAACATTCTCGGCCGGAGACTGCGGTAGCGCAGCATCGTGTAGTCGATCTCGCGCATGATCTGCGAATCGTTGGGCATCTCGCCATCCTCGATGTAGGACTTGGCATCTGTGTAACGGAGCGTTTGGCGTCTCTTGTAAACCACGCCGCGGAATTTCTTTTTCAATTCCAGAAACACGCTGCCGTCCTGCTTGGGCGTACCGTAGCTGCGCAGTCTCAGCTTTTCCTTATAGGTCGGCTTGTCGAGCGAATTGCGGATCAGCAGGAAATCGTCGGTGTCGAAATACAGGCTGCATACGGTGCTCTCGCCGTATTCGTCGGGCTTGATATACGCGTCTATCAATTTGAGAAGCGCCGCTCTCTGTTTGAGCGTGATGATATATTTGATCTCTGTGCGTTCAAAGATGGTTTGTACTTTCATTGTGTTTGCCCCCTTTGCTTTTGTTGTCTGTAGTATAAAGCCGAAAACTTAAAAAACGCTGAAAAAGAAAAAATTATTTCAAAAAAGTTTTTTCATGATTTTTTCAGCTTGCTCATTATACTGATAGATGATACAATAAAAGAAAAGGAGGCTTCTCTATGCAAATACTGATCGTTGAAGATGAAAAAAGACTGGCCGAGGCGCTGAGAGAGATTTTGACGGCGCAAAAATACATGGCGGACGTGGTTTACGACGGCAACGACGGACTGGACTACGGGCTGAGCGGAATTTATGATCTGATCATACTGGATATCATGCTTCCCTACCGGGACGGCTTTGAGGTGGCGCATGAACTGCGGCGCAAAAAAATCCAGACTCCGATCCTTATGCTGACCGCCAAGGATACGATCGGCGACAAGGTGTTCGGTCTGGACAGCGGCGCTGACGATTATATGACGAAGCCCTTCGCACCGGAAGAGCTGCTGGCGCGCGTCAAGGCGCTGACAAGGCGCAGAGGCGAGGTCATGCTCGATGAAACGGACTGCGGCGATTTCAATTTCAACGCTTCCACCAGTATGCTCTCCAAAGGTTCAAAGTCGGTACACCTCAATTTCAAGGAAGCCGAGATCCTCAAGCTGCTCATCGCCAACCGCGACATTATCCTTTCCAAAGAAGATATCATCACCAAGGTTTGGGGCTATGACTCCGACGCAGGGTCAAACAACGTGGAAGCCTACATTTCCTTTTTAAGAAGGAAATTTCACTTCATCGGTTCCTCGGCTGAGATCAAAACCGTCAAGAAGGTCGGCTACAGATTGGAGAACGGCGCATGATCAGGAAATTGCAATGGAGGATCATCTCCATCAATATGATTTTGATGGGCATCGTGATCGCCGCCGTCTGTACGGCGCTCTGCGTGAATGCCTACACTCACGCCGTGGAGGAGCTGGAGCACGGTCTGAATCAGGTGGTTGAAAGGGACGGCAAAGGCAAGTTCATTCCGGAAAGCACGGAGACCGGCGACTCTCCCTTCCCCTTTGACAAGTCGCAGAAGGAGCGCTTTGAGGGCAAGCCCGATATCCACGAAAACGCGCCGATGGAGATCTCGTCCTATGTGACCGTGGAACTCGACGCGAACGGCAATATTCTGAACACCACGGAGCACAACGTCACGATCGACGAAGACGATTTGCAGGCGATCGCGCAAATCGTCAGCAAGAACGGCACGCGCTCCGGTCAACTCAGCGAATACGGGCTGATGTACGTCACAAAACGCACCATGAGCGGCAGCCTGCTCGGTCTGGCGAGCACAAGCAGCCTCAACGACACGCTGCGCAATTCCGTTTTGATGGCGGTCGGCATGTTCTTCGGCAGCATGGTGGTGGTGTTCCTGATCAGTCTGGGACTGTCCAGACTGGCGGTCAATCCTGTCAAACGCGCATGGGATCAGCAGAAGCAGTTCATCGCGGACGCTTCCCACGAGTTGAAAACGCCGCTGACGGTCATTCTGGCGAACAACAATATCGTGATGTCGCATCCCGACGCCGCCGTCAGAGACGAGCAGAAGTGGTTGGAGAGCACGGAAGAAGAAGCCCAGCACATGAAGAGCCTGATCGACCAGATGCTCTTCCTGGCGAAAGCGGACGCCGGCGGCGTACAGGCAGAGAAAAGCGAGGTCAATTTCAGCGAACTGGTCGAAGGCGCTTCACTCAACTTTGAGCCGGTCGCCTTTGAAAAGGAAGTGCTCATCGACACGGATATCGCCGAGGATGTGTTGCTGATGGGCAATCCGACGCAGCTTAATCAGCTGACGCACATTCTGATCGATAACGCGGTCAAATATGCGGAGCCGTCGAGCACCGTCACGATTATTCTGAAAAAGAAAAATGAGAGTGTAGAATTTGCCGTCAACAACCACGGCACCCCGATCTCCAAGGAAGATCTGCCGCATATCTTCGACCGGTTCTACAGAGCCGAAAAATCGAGAACGACCAAGGGCTACGGGTTGGGCTTGTCGATCGCGCAGAACATTGTGCAAAACATGAACGGCAGACTGACCGTCCAGAGCGACGCGGAAAACGGCACGACATTCACGGCAACATTCAAACTGAATACATAAAGCAAGGACCGGCTCGGTGAGCCGGTTCTCCTGACTGTAGAAAAAGTATCAAAACATGAATTAAATGAAACCTATAAGTGAGTCATTCTGAGGGCAACGCCCGAAGAATCTCAGAACCAAACGTATGATAGATAATGCAAACTCAGACGCTATATCATAAGTTCTGCCCGAGATTCTTCGCTCCGCTCAGAATGACACGATGAAAGGTTTTGTGTTAAATAATTATTTTTTCGACAAACTGAAGGACCGGCTCGAGTGAGCCGGTCCTCTTTTATGGGTGATTAGTTTTCGGTTTCGGGGTTGTAGGTGTAGAACTTGAGGAAGTCCTGAGAGCCTGCCGCAACCTTCGCGTCGTCGATGATCATCCAGATCTCGTTATCCACAAAGCCCTTGTAGTCCTGAGACTGCGGTGAACCGTTGTTGGAGATGATCAGGTTGTAGGTGCCGGTACCCTTGTAGGTGAAGTTGTAGTCACACCAGCCGTCGCTGTCCTCGTCGGTCATCTTCTGTCCGGGCCATGCGGAGAAGTAGTTGCCGCTGTCAGCGCCTTCGAGATTGGAGCCCCAGAGCCAGAGATACGGCTCCCAGGTCTCTTCGCCGCTGTGCTTGACGTGCAGCTTGACGTCGAGGCTGCCGACGGTATAGTAGTAGTTGATGACCAGCGGAGCGCCGTAAGGAATCTTGCCTTCGGTGATTTCCGGATACTTAGTCTTGTCGATCCAGTAGCCCATGACCTTGAACTCGGGAGCAACAAAATCGTCGCCGACTCTTCCCTCGATCTCATAGGTGTCGGTCAGGTTGAAGGGCTTGCCATCCTTGTCGTAGGCGATGTAGTTGACGGTGACATTGCCGGTGGATACAGGCATGTCAGCAATATAGCACTGGAGCATGGTAGCGTCGGCGATATTGATCTTGCCGTCGTAGTTGAGGTCGAGACCTGCCGCGATCGCGGGATCGATCTCCTCGAGCTCAGCCAGATAAAGCTGGAACGCGGTGACGTCCGCAACGTCGATCTTACCATCCTGGTTGATATCGGCAAAAGTCTTGATGCTTTCGGGAACATAGTCGGTGAAGTAGTAGTTGACGGTCTTGGGAGTGGAAGCGAATACGCCGGTCTCCTCGCCCTCTGCTCTGTCGAGCACATAGGTGTTGGGGATCGCCGCAAGCGGAGAAGTCTTGTAGCCGGTACCGATCTCGCCCTTGAGGGTAACGGAATCAGCCAGCTGGGTACCGTCTGCATAGAGGTAGTTGACGTTAACGACGCCCTGCTCGGGAACGTCAAGCTTGGTCGCTTCGAAGCTCTCCTTGTCGACCGCGATCACTGCGGAATAGCCGCCGACGCGGATCTTGGAGCCGGTGACCTCGGAAAGCTTGGTCACGCCTGCTTCCTTGTCATTGGCGATGATCACCCAATCGGTAACAGAGGTATCCTTGAGCGTGAGGTTGGTCGGAGTCGCGAAGCTGTTGTAGAGAACAGCGACCTTTTTCCACTCGCCGGGCGTGTCGTTCTCGATGGTGAAGGAGATCATGTTGCTCGGGTTGCTGAAGGTGGTGGTGTTGAAGATATACGCCGCGTCATACTTCTTGGTCGCCTCGGTGAAGGGAGAGAAGTGCTTGCGGATCTGCGCAAGACCCTTGTAGTAGGAAACCAGCTCGCCGTAATCTGCGAGGTTGTTCCAGGTGATCTGGTTGATGGAAGCTGCAGACTTGTAGCTGTTGGTATCGCCGTACTTGGTTCTGGCAAATTCCTGACCGGCGAGATTGAACAGAACGCCCTGCGAGGTGAATTCGATCGCGGCAGCGAGCTTGTTCATCGCGAGAGCCTTGGGATATTTCTCGCCGTAAGCGCCGAAATCATTGGAGGCAACGATCTGATCGTAGAGCGTCGCGTTGTCGTGACAGTCGGCATAGGTCACGGTCTGGGAAGGCGCCTTTGCCTTCCAGCCGTTGGAGGCGTTGGAGTTCGCACGGACGCCGTGATAGATGTGCTTGGCGTTCTGCGCGTTGCCGGCGATGAAGCCTTGGTCGTGGATATCAAAGACGGAGCCCTTGATACCGTCGCGGATCTTGTCGTTGAAGAACGCCATTCTCTCGTTGAGAGAGGAAGCATTTGCCTGAGTGGACTGCTTGAAGGTCGCGCCTGTGCAGGTCTTGGAAGGATAGTTGGAGGTGCCGCCTGTCCAGCCTTCGCCCCAGGTGGTGATGCGCGGGTCAACCTCGTCGAGGTTGTCGCGGATGAGGTTCATGGTCTCGACGTCCATCAAGCCCATCAGGTCAAAACGGAAGCCGTCGACATGATACTCGTCTACCCAGTAACGGCAGGATTCGATGACGTACTTGCGAGCCATAGCGCGCTCGGTAGCGACCTCATTGCCGCAGCCGGAGCCGTTGGAGAAAGTGCCGTCCTTGTTCATGCGATAGTAGTAATCGGGAACGCTCGCCTGGAAGCAGGAATCGTCCTTGTCGCAGGAATAGGTGTGGTTGTAAACAACGTCCATGACGACCGCGATGCCGGCGTTATGAAGCGCCTGGATCATCTGCTTGCACTCGTTGATGCGCACGTTGCCGTCATAGGGATTGGAAGAATAGGAGCCCTCCGGAACGTTGTAGTTCTGCGGATCGTAGCCCCAGTTGAACTGGTCAGCCTCGCCTCTCTCGTTGATGGACTGGAAGTCATAGAAGGGGTTGAGCTGAACAGTGGTGACGCCGAGCTGCTTGAGGTAATCGACGCAGGTGGCGACGGTGCCCTCGTTTCCGAGGGTGGTACCGGTCTCGGTGAAAGCAAGGAATTTGCCGCGATTCTGTTCGCTCACGCCGGAATTCTCGTCCCAAGAGAAGTCCTTGACATGGAGCTCCCAGACATAGGAATCGGTGTTCTGGTCGAGCAGAATGTGCTTGTCGCTGTCCCAGCCGGCAGGATCGGTCTGATCGAGGTCGACGACCATGGAGCGTCTGCCGTTGACGCCGGTCGCCTGAGAATAGACGTCCTGCGTTTCAGCCGTCTGCACTTCGCCGCCGTAGGGGTGTGCCGAGGTGATGGAGTAGGTGTAGTAGGTGTTGACGATGTCGCCCTCTACGGTGGCTGTCCAAACGCCTGTCCACTTGTCGCCGTCCATCAGCTTTTCCATGGTGACCGTGCCGAGCTTTTTGGCGCCGTCCTCATAGTCGGAGCCGGTGGCGTAACGGTTGAGCGTTACCTCGGTGGCGGTCGGAGACCATACCTTGAAAACGGTTCTCTCAGGGCTGTAGATCGCACCGAGCTCGCCGTCATAGGTATACTCCGCGTCGATCGCTTCATTCGCGGTAGAATAGACGGTATTGCCGCCGACCGTGTCATCCGCTGTCGCCGCAAAACCGGACACCATGCCCGTGGAGGCGAGCATGCATACCGCGAGAACCGACGCAAGGATTTTCTTTGTAGTTCTCATGATTTTTCCTCCTATCATAATGTTAATATTCATTCCGCAATGCGGAAACAACTACCTTATTTATTGTCTTTCTTGTCCACATTCTCGATGATATCGAGGTTGTTCATCATGCGTTTTTTGCGCTGAAAATGGGAGACGAATACGGAACCGATACACAGGGCAGCGATCACACCGAGCGCGATCCACACGTATTTGAGCGCGTTTTTGAAGGGATCGGGACGCGAGGTGTAACGGAAGAGCACGTTGATCTCGCCCTTGCGGAAGGTGCTGCGGAAGTTCTCGGGCAGTTCCACGAGATTGAGGTCCTCATACTCATTGTCGGGCAGGGTGTATTCCTCTCCCTCTGTGCCGGTGATCGTCTTGGTGTCCATGATCTCGCCGGTGTCCGCCATATAGATCGCGTTGACGCGGCATTCGTTGGGATCGGCGTCGTCCGTGACGCGGGTGTACTTGTACTCGACGACCGCACCCTTGTCGGGCGTCTCTCCCGCGCCGTTTTTCGGAAGCTGGTCGAGCACCAGACGATAGCCCTCGATGGACGGCAGGCTGGGCGTGAAATACTGCTTGCCTGCGCGGTTGCGGATCAGGAAGGAATCCGCGAGTTCCGCGCCGTTGATGTCATCGACAAACTTGATCGTGACATCGCACAGTTCGCCCTCGAATTGCTTGACATAGAGATCGACATGCTTGACCTCGGCGCTGTACATACCCTGCATATCGCCGTCGGACCTCTTGATATCGTAATCAAGGTTGTCGGCGATCTGCGCGATATCGTAGCGGCTGCCGATCTGATCGGTGACGACCTGTGTTTTGATCTTTTCCTTTGAATCGCTGTCGTAGTAATTGATCACGACAGCGCCCTCATAATCCTCGATTCCGGCGCTGTCGTAGCTGTCCTTGTCGATCATGATCACAGCAGAATGGGGCTTGACGTTCACGTTGCCAGAAGTGGCGCCGAGATTGCGCAGACCGGCGGTCTCGTCGTTGGCGATGATCACCCATTCGCCTTCCACGTTGATATTCTGTGCTTCGTCGGATCCGTTAAATATGGCGCAGAGCTTGTTCCACTTGCCGGAAACGGAGTTGGGCACGATGTAGCCGCATACGCCGCCGGGCAGGTTTTCAAGCGTGGCGATATTGTTCGCGGTAGCAACGGTGCTGTCGCTCAGCGCTTCAAACGTATTGCGGATATGGATTAAGCCGCGGTAGTATTCCGTCAGATCACTGAATTCATGGAGGTTGTTCCAGTCGATCATATTCTCGGTGCGCGCTGAAGAGAAGGAGTTCTCGTCGCCGTCCTTGCTGCGCGCGAATTCCTCGCCGCCGAGGAAGAACGGAATGCCCTGAGAGGTCATGACGATCGCTGCGGAGAGCTTGTTCATTGCGACAAGGTTCTCATGGCGCTTGCGGTACTCGTCGTTCTTCAGCACGGAATCCACCAGCTTGTCATAGAGAGCGAGGTTATCGTGGCAGGAAGCGTAGGTGACGCACTGGGTAGGCGCTGCCGCCCAGCCGGAACTGGCGTCAGACTGTCCGGCAAAGCCTGTCTTGATGCCGGAACGGTTGGCGCCCTTCTGAACAAAGCCCTCGCCGCCTCCGAATACCGGACCCTTGATGGCGTCGCGGATGCCGTCGTTGAACGCGCCGATACGGGAATCCATCTTTTTGAGGTTGGACTGGTTCGCCATCTCGGTGCCTGCGTCGGCGTTGGTCTGCATGTTCCACGCTTCGCCGTACATGATGATCTGCTTGCCGCTGCCGTCCTCATAGAGCTTATCAAGCGCCTTGCGGATCTCGTTCATGGTGGTCACGTCATGGAGTCCCATCAGATCGAAGCGGAAGCCGTCGACGTGATATTCCTTCGCCCAGTAGGTGACGGAATCAATCATATATTTACGGAACATCAGGTGTTCCGATGCGGTGTCGTTGCTGCAGCCGGAGCCGTTGGAGAAGGTGCCGTCCGGATTCATGCGGTAGTAGTAGTTCGGAACCGTGTACTGGAACCATGACTCCGTGGAATAAGTGTGGTTATATACCACGTCCATCACGACGCCGATGCCGGCGTTATGGAGCGCCTGGATCATCTGCTTGCACTCGCGGATGCGGACGGAGCCATCGTAGGGATCGGTGGAATAGGAGCCCTCGGGACAGTTGTAGTTGACCGGATCATAGCCCCAGTTGTACTGCTCCATGATGTCCTTGCTCTCGCCGACGGAGCCGAAATCGTACATCGGCATGATCTGGACATACTTCACACCGAGTTTTTTGAGGTAGTCGACGCAGGTGGAGGTTCCGCCCTGGATGCCGTTGACCGTCGTGCCGCTTTCGGTGAAAGCGAGGAATTTGCCGCGGTGTGCCTCGAGAACGCCGCTGGACTCAGAGGAAGAGAAGTCCGCGACAGAGGTCTCCCACACAGTCGCGTCTGTCTGATGAGGAACAAAAACGTGATTGTCGTTCTCCCAGTTGTCGGGATTTGTCTTGCTCAGGTCGACGATCATGGAACGCTTGCCGTTCACGCCGCAGGCTCTGGCGTAGATGTCGCCGGTCACCTTGGCGTCCTTGCCATGCGTTACGGTGTAGGTGTAGTACTTGCCGGCAAGGTTGCCCGAGATCGTACACGACCACACGCCGGTCTTTTTGTCGAGCTCCAGCGACTTGGTCTTGATGGACTTGCCGCCTTCTTCCTCACTGCCGGTGTCGTAGATATCGACGCTCACGGCGCTCGCCTTCGGAGACCACACCTTGAAGGTCGTGGCGTTCTCCGTGTAAACGGCTCCCAGATCGGAGCCGCTGTACGCGAGCTTGTCGAGTTCGGCGGCATACGCCTGATAATCAGTTGTTTTTTTGTCGTCTGCAAACGCGGTCATGTTACTCAACCCCAATACTAATAATAATGTGAATAATCCTGATAAGATTCTTTTACCTTTCAAGTTGATGCCTCCCAGTCGGCATATATTATACTATTATCTGATAAAACCCTTTAACATCTGTTGCGTTAAATTTTGCATAGCTGCGTTGTCGTCCTCGGAATCCGTCAGGATTCCTGCGTTCTCCGCCTTGCTATGCGTAATTTACCGCTAACATCTGTTTTAAGCGTTTTATCAGAAAGTAGTATTATCATCTTATTTTATCATAGAAAAGTCATGATTTTAATTCTTATTTCGAAATA
>CAMKSB010000022.1 GCA_946415335.1 uncultured Clostridia bacterium | reverse complement strand
CATCTACGATACCAACTACGTGGTCGCGACTGTTTCCGTTCAGGAGATCAACAATGTCGTCACGGTTTCCGATCCGGTCTACAAGCTGTACGACAAGGACGGTCAGGAGATCGTGACTCCGGTTGCTCCGACCGGCGCGAGCTTCACCAACGATTACAAGCGCGCAGGTCTCTCCGTCACCAAGCAGGCGAAGGACACCGCCGGCAACAACGTGACGCCCAACGAGCAGTTCACGCTTACCGTCAAGTTCGCTTATCCCACCGAGAACGGCGCGACTGTCAAGCAGCTCGACTACTATGACGCTGCCGGCACCAAGATCGGTACTGTCAATGCGAACGGCGAGATCACCCTCTCCAGCGGACAGACCGCTTACTTCAAGGATCTGCCCTTCGGCACTTGGGCGGAGGTAGAGGAGAAGGATTCCAAAAATTACAACCTCTACTACAGCAACAACGACAGAATCGTGGTTGCAAACGACACCGCGAACAACGCGCTGACCGTTTACAATCAGGAGCTCAAGGCGACTCCCGAAGCGACCAAGACGCTGGAAGGCGCTGACCTGACCAGCGGCGCGTTCGTCTTCACCCTTGAGGGCAACGGCGTTTCTCAGGAGATCACCAACGGCGTCACCGGCTCAACTTCGGCAGACGACGTCAAGAAGGTCGCCTTTGACACCATCAAATTCCTCGTTGACGATCAGAAGGCTTCCGCAAGCAACGTGGTCGTCATCAAGAACAGCGAGTTTGTAAACAACACCGTTACCAAGACCTTCACAATCAAGGAGAAGCACGGTAACGACAACAAGATGGCGTACGACTCCAAGGAGTACAAGTTCAACGTCACCATCACCAAGAATGCGGACGGCTCCTACTCACTGAGCGAGGGCTACACCGACGCGAACGGCACCGCCATCAACGGCAAGCCCGTCTTCAACAACAAGTGGAAGCTCTCCAACGCTTCCGTTGAGAAGCAGGTCAAGCAGATCGTCAACGGTAACGAGGTCGATTTCGCCTCCGGTCTGACCTTTGACGTCAACGTTTCCTTCACTTATCCCCAGGGTTACACCGGCGCCAAGACTTACGGCGATTCTTATGTCGCTCACCTCGGCCCGAACAACCAGTATAAGGAAAACTTCACCAACCTGCCCGTCGGCACTGTGATCGCTGTCAGCGAGACCGACACCAACACCAAGGGCTTCACTGTCAGCTATCCCACCCAGAGCGCGACCGTTACAGAGAACACCACCGCGGCGACCGTTGTCAAGAACGTCCGTCCCGAGGCGGCTGCTGTCAACAACACCATCGTCGCTCACAAGACGCTCGACGGCGTGACCTCCGGCAAGCCCGAGGCTGAGCAGTTCAGCTTCCGGATCACCGGCGACGGTTACACCGACAGCAACAACACCGCCAAGAATGACGCGGACGGCAACATTTCCTTCGCGAACATTCAGTACAAGTACACCGAGGGTACCGAGACCAACACCGCCGGTATGGTTTACCTCAAGCCCGCCGACTTTGTTGACAATGTGGCGACCAAGACTTATACCTTCTATGAGTTGGTCGACAACAGCATCCAAAATGCCGACACCTTCTTCGACGGTCACGTCTACAAGGCTGTCGTCACCATCACCAAGACGGTCGACGAGAACCAGAAGGTCACACTCGGCACTCCCGTTACCACTTACTACGAGGGTGACACCGCCATCAACGGCGCTCCCACCTTCCAGAACGCCAAGAAGGGCGCTGTCCAGATCACTAAGGTCGTCAAGAAGATCGACGACAACGGCAGAGCGGTCGATATCGACCCGGCTGTTGATACTGCCGCGGCTTCCCAGACCTTTACCGCTACCGTTGCGGTCAGATATCAGGGACAGGTCAACTTCATCGACGGCATCCCGTTCTATTACAGCTACAACGAGGGCAACGAGACTGTTACCCAGCAGATGAGACTCGTCAAGGGCGAGAACGGCACAACCGCTCAGGTTGAGCTCAAGCACGGCAGAGTCATCACCATCGCGGATCTGCCGCAGGGCACCGAGGTGCTTGTCACCGAGAACGACTGCAAGGGTTACACCAAGGCGATCGCTCCGGCTGACGGCAAGGTGACCGTGAAGATCGCGGACGCTGCTGCGACCGACAACAAGATCACCGTCACCAACACCCTCCAGGCGAAGGGCAAGGCGATCATCCCCGTAGCGAAGGCATTCACCGACCTCGCCAAGAAGGCAGGTCTCGACGTCTCCGATGCAAACACCTACAAGTTCGACATTCAGTACACCGGCGACTTCACCGGATTTGACTACAGCGACACCGTCACCCTTACCGGTGCGGAGATCAAGGCAGGCACCGTTACCAAGAACGCCAAGACCATCAGCTTCCCGGCTGAGGGCAACTACGGCGAAGGCACCGACTTCACCTTTACCGTGACGGAGCTTTCCAAGAACGCCAACGACGCTGACATCAACAACAACGACGCGCACATCATCTACGATACCACCACCTTCAACGTCACCTTCACCGTGAAGCAGGGCGCTGACGGACTGGAGGTAGAAGGTCCCAAGTATGAGACCGGCGTGACCGGCGTCACCTTCACCAACGATTACGAGAACGGCAAGGTCGGCATCGTCAAGAAGTGCATCGACCTCGACGGTCAGGAGTTCACTCCCAACAACGATCAGGTATTCACCTTCATCGCCCAGACCTCTACCGACGGTCAGACCTGGACGAACTACAAGAAGGACAGCGACCAGAGCTTTGAGATCAAACTCAAGGCAGGCGAGAGCTACCTCACCGATTCTCTCCCCGTAGGCACCACCGTTCGCTTCACCGAGCAGGGTACCTATGACGGCCTCACTCCCGAGCACGCTTCCGTGGACATCGCGGTTGCTTCCGGCGAGGAAAAGACCGTAGAGTTCAAGAATCTCCGTCAGGCTCCCGGCAAGATCGACTTCACGCTCGAAGCGCAGAAGGATCCCAACCTCAACGGCGCTAAGCTGAGCGCAGGCGACTTCAGCTTCACCGCGAAGGGCACCGCGCTCGACGAGAGCAAGGACAACGACGCGCAGGGCAAGGTCACCTTCTCCAAGATGACAGTCGAGTACAGCAAGGACACTGCCAAGGTCACCGAAGGCAAGAACATCGTTCTCCATGACGCTGACTTCACCGACGGCAAGGCTGTTTTGACTTACACCATCGAGGAAGTCAAGGGCACCAACCCCGACGTCATCTACGACCAGAGCAAGTTCACCGCGACCGTTACCGTCACCAAGACCGAAAACGGCGGCACCATCACCCTCGACAAGACCGTGAAGTACACCAAGGACAGCGCGGATGTCACTGTTCCGGTATTCAAGAATACCATCAGAAAGGGCTCCGCTACCGTCATCAAGACTGACCAGTCCGGCAACGCGCTCGAGCATATCGGCTTTGCCATCTTTAAGGTCGGCAATGACCAGCTCACCAGAGAAGAGGTTCTTGCAACCGGTACCAAGATCGGCGATACCCTCTACACTGACGGCGAGGGTAAGGTCAAGTTTGAGAACCTCAGCCTCTACGTCTCTGATGATCAGCCGCTTGCCAATCCCGAGCGTCAGTGGTACTGCGTAGCCGAGGTCGAGCCCAACTCCGACCAGAACACGCAGAAGTACAACCTCAATTCTCACATTGAGTTCTTCCAGCTCCCCGCAGCCGGCGAAAAGTATGACGTTACCTTTGAGTACCTCAACGGTAAGATCACCACTCCCACCTCCGGCGGAAACGGCATGTTCATGTTCAAGCTGATCGGTTCCATCATCATCGCGCTCGCAGGTCTTGCGTTTGCCGGTTATGTGTACTATTTCAGAACATCAGGTAAGAAGGCGTCTCGTTCCAGAGCGCAAAAATAAATATTTAGAAGGAGACAAAATCATGAAAATGACCAAACGCGTACTTGCAATCGTTATCGCGGCTCTCATGCTCGCGGCTATGATTCCCTTTGCAGTATCCGCAGCAACACCCGAAACCTACACCATGAACGTCACCAGTTCCAAAGAGGGCTTCGCGTTCGACATCTACAAGGTTGCCGACACCAACATCGAAACCGGCGCTTACACCGCAGACGGCTACAGCTCCGCTGACGCTGCTGTTCTCGCTGCTCTTAAGGACGGCGACGCCCAGGCTGTTCTCGCTGCCTGCAACGCTGACGGCTGGACTGCAAAGAAGGACGCCGTTGCAACCTACACGGTAAATGATTCCAAGACCGCTGCTGTTAAGACTGTTTCCGGTCTTACCCCCGGCGTGTACTTCGTAAAGTGCACCCAGAAGCCCGCTGAGGTTACCACGATCGTCAACCGCGTGATCCCGCTGCCCTATTTTGAGAACGGCGCATGGGCTCCCGCTGACGGCGTTTACGCTGAGACCATCGACTTCGCGTCCAAGATCGACGTAAAGCCCACCGTTGACAAGAAGATCGTTGACAACGGCAACGAGGTTGAGTATGTCACCAGAGCCATCGGCAAGCCCGTTGACTTCAAACTGACCACCACCGTTACCGGTTCTCTGAACGAAAAGCTCGCTGTTTACAATGTAACCGATAGCTACGAAGAGGCTCTGACCTTTGACAAGTCCACCGTTAAGGTCGCGCTGGCTTCCGACAACAAGACCAAGACCGTTGACGCAGCTAACTACAAAGTTACCGAAGGCACCAACAGCTTCAAGGTTGAGTTCAAGAGCGCTTATCTTGCTCAGGACGAGTTCTACGGCTACTCCAAGGTAGTTGTCACCTACACTGCTACCCTCAACGAGAAGGCGAAGGATTCTGTCAAGTACGGCGTAAACGGCGTTAAGAACAGCGACGGTCTCGAGTACGGCAACAAGCCCGCTTCCGAGAGCGCTCCCACCGTTATCCCCGGCCCCACCGTATATGTATTCACCGCGAAGATCAACGTGATCAAGGTTGACGCAAATGATCACAACAAGAAGCTCGCAGGCGCTGAGTTCGGTCTCTTTGACGCTGAAAAGAACGCTATGAAGGACGCTACCGGCAAGGATATCGTTCTCACCACCGACGGCAACGGCTTCATCTGCTTCGAAGGTCTCGACAAGGGTACCTACTTTGTACAGGAACAAAAGGCTCCCGATGGCTACAACAGAAACACTGCTTTCCATCAGGTCGATCTCGTTCCCACCATCAACAAGGTGAACGACTCTTCCGTAGCGGTTCAGGGCTACAAGTACACCATGACGCTTCCCGCGGGCGACGCTGCAACCGTTACCGTTGAGAACACCAAGACGCCTCTGCCTCCCACCGGTGGTGTAGGCACCATGATGTTCTTCGTGATCGGCGGCTCCCTGATCGCTGCTGCAGGCGTACTTCTCGTCGTTGTACTCAAGAAGAGAGCTAAATAATTTATCCTGAACGGATTTTTTCCGAGCCGGCGCATAGCGCCGGCTCTTTGCTTGTCAAAACCGATAAAAAGGTGTATAATAATACCATTAATCATAAAGGACGGAAGCAAATGAAAAAAATGATTCCGATCATCCTGATTGCGCTGATCTTTATCGTCGGTCTGGGCGTGCTGAGCTATCCGCTCGTCAGCTCGGTCGTCAATAATCTCAACGACCGTTCCAAGGCTTACCAGACACAGGCGGAGGTCGAGACCATGCCGCAAAAGGAGATCGATTCGTATATCGACGGCGCAGAGAAATATAACGCCAGCCTGACCGGCACCATCGTTCTGACCGACCCCTTTGACAAGGCAGCCTATGAGCAGATCGGCGCTCACTACGAGGAAACCCTCGATTTGGGCGGCGGCTTGATGGGCTATGTCGACATCCCGAAAATCAACGTCTATCTGCCGATTTATCACGGTACCTCCGAGGAGATCCTCAGCATCGGCGCCGGCCATCTCAACAACACCTCTATGCCCATCGGCGGTATCGGCTCGCATTGCGTGATCACGGCACATTCGGCATATCCGAGCAGGACGTTCTTTGATTATCTCACCGATTTGGAGGATGGGGACGCATTCTATCTTCACGTCCTCAACATGACGCTCAAATACCGGGTCAATCAGATCAAGGTCGTCCTGCCCAGTGATGTATCGGATCTTTACATCAACGAGAACAAGGATTACTGCACACTCGTTACCTGTACGCCCTACTCCGTCAATACCCATCGTCTGTTGGTGCGCGGTGAGCGCGTGGAGAACGATCTGGTTGAAGAGGAGGATGCATTCGACACCACCATTCAGTCCGTCAAGGCGGACGACGGCGCGATTTTCTTCCTCGGCTACAAGCTCAGCTATCTCACGACTGCGCTCATCATCGGTGGTTTTTTGCTGGTCGTGACGATAATTGTCGTCGTGGTTATTCGCCGTTTACGCAAAACGAAGAAGGCTCACAAAGGAGAGGATTCATAGCATGTGGAAGAAAGTGCTGATCATTATCGCGATCATTCTCCTGTTGACCGGCATTGGCTTTGTGCTCTTTCCGCCGGTATCGAACTTCGTCGGACAACAGCGCGCGAATCAGGTGATCGCCGATTACGAAACCGCTGTTGACAATGTGATTTCCGAGGAGGAACAAGGGCTGAAAGAAGAACTGGGCATCACCGCCAAGTCCTTTCAGGAAGCGCGGCAAAAGAAAGAGGTCGACGAACAGGGATACCCGATCAATCCCACCACAGGAGAGCGCATTTACGACCGTCCGGTGACCTTTGTCTACGACCTCAACAAGCTGCATGAGGACAGCAAGGCGTATAACGCCTCGATCCTCTATCACCAGGGCACGGTGGACACCGCTGACTACGAGAGAGCGGCGTTGAATATGAGCGACTACGGCTTGTCCGATGTGTACGGCTATCTTTCCGCGCCAAGCGTCGACATGTACCTGCCCATCTATCTCGGCGGTACCGAAGAATCCATGGCTTACGGCGGCGGTCATCTCTACGGTACATCATTGCCGCTGGATGATAAAGATACCAATGTTGTGATCGGCGGTCATACCGGTTACATCGGCAGGATATTTTTTGACAATATCCGCTATATTCCCGTCGGTGAAAAGGTGACGATCAAAAACTACTGGGAGACCATCGACTACAAGGTCGTCGAGCACAAGGTCATCCGCAAGGATGATTCCAGTGAGCTGTATATTTTCCCCGGCAAACAAAAGCTGGTTCTCGTCACCTGCATCAGCGGCGACGCTTACAACCGCCATATCGTTATCTGCGAAAAAGAATAGAATCAATTTATCATAGGGGATTCAGGATTTGAAAAAATTTTCCTGAATCCCTTATTTTATCAACAACGCTGCGCAAATGACAAGTGAAAAAATGACAGGAAGAAGAATTTATCTTTTTTGACAAAGTAAAAAATCAGAACGGTGAAATTTTTGCTGTTTCATGGTTGTTCGTTGTTATTGTTCACAAAAATAATAATGAAAATTTGGAAGGGTGCGATAAAATTTAATTCCATATTAGAAAAATAATGTCTTACGAATTTGTTACAATATATTTGTTAAACTGGGTTGAAATGCGTGTTGCCGGCGCGTATTTTAACCCGGAACAGAACGTACATCTATTTATTTACAGGAGTGATAATGGTGAAATTCAAGAAAACATTATCGTTGTTGCTCGCTTCACTGATGCTCGCAAGCTCCGCCACGATCGCCGCCAGCGCGGCAGAGGCAGGCTCTGAGGACACAGTCGGCGCTTACAATAACCAGACTTATCTGGAAAACTACGCCAGCGCGGCATACAACGAAAAGAATCTCGGCAGCACCTACAGTCCGTCCCAGACCGTATTCAAGACATGGTCTCCGGATGCGACGGATGTAAAAGTCAAGGTCTACAAGACCGGTTCCGACGGTGAATCCGGCTCCGGTGTCGTCGGTACCTACAACATGACCAAAAACACCAGCACCGGTATATGGTCCTACACCCTCACCGGCGACCACAAGAACGAGTACTACACCTATATTGTCACCTGCAAGGGCAAGACAAACGAAACTCAGGACGTTTATTCCAAGGCGGTCGGCGTCAACGGCAAGCGCAGCATGATCGTTGACCTGGACTCCACCGACCCCGAAGGCTGGAGCTCCGACAAGCACGTCGTCTTCCAGAACGCCGGCGAGGCAGTCGTCTGGGAAGTACATGTGCGCGACTTCTCTATCCACAAGAACTCCGGCGTCAGCGCTGAGAACAAGGGTACCTATCTCGCCTTTGCAGAAGGCGGCACCACCCTCAACGGCAAGGCAGGCGACATCTCCACCTGCGCCGATTACCTGGTAGAAGCAGGCGTCAACTGCGTCCAGCTGCAGCCGGTTTACGACTTCGGCTCGGTTGACGAGTCCATCGCTTCCTCATCCACCAACCGCAACTGGGGTTACGATCCCGAAAACTACAACGCTCCCGAAGGCTCCTACTCCTCGAATCCCCATGACGGTAACGTCAGAATCAAGGAATTCAAGCAGATGGTGCAGGCGCTCCACGACAGAGGCATCTCCGTCGTCATGGACGTTGTTTACAACCACACCTTCTCGACCAGCTCCTGCTTCGAGAAAACCGTACCCGGCTACTATTACAGAATGAGCGGCAGCAGCACCTTCTCCAACGGCTCCGGCTGTGGCAACGAGACCGCCTCCGACAAGCTGATGTTCCGTAAGTTCATGATCGATTCCACCGAGTATTGGGCAAACGAGTATCACATCGATGGCTTCCGCTTCGACCTCATGGGTCTGCACGACGTCAAAACCATGAATGAGATCCGCGCCAATCTGGACTCAAAGGTCACCAACGGCACCAAGATCCTCATGTACGGCGAGCCCTGGACCGGCGGCACCACCCCGAACCCCGACCCGATCTACAGCTGGCAGGGTACCGGTATCAGCCGTCTGGACGCGCGTGTAGGCGCATTCGGTGACCAGTACCGCGACGCGATCAAGGGTGACACCGACAGCACCGGCAAGGGCTTTGTACAGGGCAACACTTCCACGAATATCGGCAACATCGTTCTCGGTGTTCAGGGACAGCCCTACAAGGCTACCGCTCCCAAGGGTCCCGCGCAGGCGGTATGCTATGCCGACGCGCACGATAACCTGATCCTCTGGGATAAGATCGTCAAGAGTAACGGTTCCTCCTCCTACATGAGCACGACCGCGAGCTATCAGAACCAGGTCAAGGAAGTCATGACGCTGTTGATGACCTCTCAGGGTATCCCGTTCATGACCGCAGGTTCCGATTTCGGTCGTACCAAGCAGGGCGACCACAACTCCTACAACTCCAGCGACTCCATCAATGCGATCGACTGGAACCGCGTCAAGACGCTCCCCGGTCTGGCAGCTTACTACAAGGGTATGCTCCAGATCCGCAAGTATTATTCTCCGCTGCATAGCTCCAGCATCGTCAAGCCGTCCTTCCAGTCCAACTACGGCGATGTGGTAGCCTATACCTATTCCAACAGCAAGTCCGGCGAGTGGAACAAGCTGGCGGTTCTCGTCAACGGCGGTTCCCAGTCTCACAACATTACGCTCAGCGGCTCCAACTGGACGATCGTTGCTTCCACCGACAAGGGCGCAGGCATCAAGAGCCTCGGCACGGTTTCCGGCAACTCCGTTTCCGTTCCTGCCAAGGGCAGCATGGTGCTGGTCGACAGCGCAAGCTTCGGCAACCTCAAGGTCACTGAGAGCTTCGGCCAGCTGACCATCAACCATGTTGATGAAAACGGCAAGGTCCTTCTCACCCAGACCGCGAAGTACAGAGCCGGCAACACCTATCGCGCTATCCCCGACAGCAATATTCTCTATGATAACGACCTCGTCAAGACAGAGGGCGCTACCAGCGGTATCGTCGAGGCAAACGGCAACTACACCGTAACCTTCACCTACAGAAATTCCGGCGTCGGCTCCGGCTACGTCACTGCGAATTTTGTCGATCAGAACGGCAAGGCGCTCAAGGATCCCGTTTCCACCCGTTATAAGGTCGGTATGGAATACAGCGCTGTTCCCTCTGAGATCCAGGGCTATCAGCTCGACATGACCAAGTTCCCCGGCAAGACTCAGGGCACCTTCAGCGGCGACCTCACCCTCAACTTTGTGTACAAGCCGCTCGATAATACATCCACAATCGTTCACTACAAGAAACCCTCCAGCTGGTCGACCGTCAGATGCTACGCCTACTACACCGAAGGCTCCATCATCAAGACGCCGAACGGCGAATGGAATAAGGCAGGCGTGATGACCTCCGAAGGCAACGGTTGGTACAAGAGCACCATCAACGTGCCAATGACCCGCGTTATGTTCCACAACGGCAACGGTACCTCCAACACCGCTCAGGAACCGCCTCAGGGCGCTGACGGCTATCTCGCATCCGGCGAAGTTTGGATCGAGAACAGCGCGACCACCTTCAAGACCAAGATCATCACCAGCCACGTTGACCTCGAAACCGGTGCGAAGCTGGCGAATGATGTCGTTGTCAACACCGACAAGGTCACCGAGGCGGGTACCTATACCACGCAGCCTCTCTCCGGCAGAACGGATGTTATCGTTCCCGGCAATGCAAAAGGCAACTACGCTCCCGGCATTATCAATGTTGTATATCTCTACGGCACCAAGGGCGAGCAGCCGACCGATCCGACTGTAAAGCCCACTGAGGCGCCAACCGAAGCGACTCAGCAGCCTACTGAAGCAACTCAGCCCTCTACCGAGGCGACACAGAAGCCCACCGACGCAACCCAGCAGCCTACCCAGCAGCCCACCACTCCCGGCGAGCACAGATATATCCTCATCGGCGACGCCGATCTCAACGGCAAGGTCAACGTTTCCGACGCGACCGTTATCCAGATGATCGCGGCTGAGTTGGTCGAGCCCACTGCCGATCAGAAGATCGCGGCGGACACCGACGGCAACGGCATTGTCACTGTCGCAGACGCGACGCTCGTTCAGATGTACTCGGCTGACTTCGAGGACGGCATCGGCAACACCGGCAAGTACGTCGAAATCGGCGGCACCACTCCGGTTCAGCCTACTCAGAAACCCGATCAGCCCACTGATCCGGTTGTTGAGCCTACCGATCCCACCGGCGAGGTCACTGAGCCGGTCGTAGATCCCACTGAGCCAATCGTTGATCCCACTCAACCTATTGATCCCGGCACGTTTAAGTTTACCGACAACCAGAAATGGGGCACTGTCTATGTATACGGCTTCAACGACGATGGTCCTGTAGGCGCAGAGTTCCCCGGCACCGAATGCACAGAATCCGAAGTGAACGGCTATGATGAGACCGTATTCACCATCACGATCCCCGAAGGCGCGACCGCTATTGTTATCAGCGATGGTCAGGCAGAAGGCGGACAGCAGACGGTTGACATCACTGAATTCAATGTTACCGGTTACTACACCAAGGCAGGCGACACCGACGAGCTCGGTCACTTCAACGTCTATTCTTGGGATTCTGTTCCGGTTGATGATCCCACCGATCCCACCGATCCGATCGTTACCGACGGCAGCTTCAAGTTCACCGACAACCAGAAATGGGGCACTGTCTATGTATACGGCTTCAACGGGGACGGCACCGTAGGCGCAGAGTTCCCGGGCACTCCCTGTACCGAGGAAGGCACCAATGACTTCGGCGAAATGGTTTACCTCGTCAATATTCCCGAGGGTGCTACCTCTGTTGTCATCAGCGACGGTAAGGCAGAAGGCGGACAGCAGACCGTTGATATTTCCGACTTCTCTGTTGTCGGCTACTACACCAAGGCTGGCGACGTCGACGCGAAGGGTCACTTCAATGTCTATCCGTGGGTAGCCGGTCCCGATCCTATCGATCCCCCTGTTTCCGAAGGCAGCTTCAAGTTTACCGACAACCAGAAATGGGGCTCTGTCTATGTATACGGCTTCAACGGTGACGGCACTGTCGGTGCAGAGTTCCCGGGCACTCCCTGCACCGAGGACGGCATCAATGACTTTGGCGAAATGGTATACATTGTCAATATCCCCGAAGGCGCAACCTCAGTTGTCATCAGCGACGGTAAGACCGAAGGCGGACAGCAGACCATCGACATTTCCGACTTCTCTGTTGTCGGCTACTATACCAAAGCCGGCGACGTCGACGCGACGGGTCACTTCAATGTCTATCCGTGGGAAATGGGTCCTGATCCTGTAGGAACCAGCAACATCCTGTTCACCAACAACGCAGGATGGAGCAACTGCTTCCTGTATGCTTTCAATGAGTCAGGTGACGTCGGCGCGGCTTGGCCCGGCGCAGCACTGACAGAAACTACCACGAACGGTTATAACGAGACGCAGTATGTCATTCATATCCCTGCGGGTGCAACCGGCATTGTTCTGAGCAATGGAACAGATCAGACTGCGGACATCAATGATTTTGGTGTTTCCGGTTACTACACCGACGGATCCAGAGACGGCAACGGTCATCTCAATGTTCTTACTTGGTAAATCCTTATAATAAAAATCCTCCCGGTTTTATCCGGGAGGATTTTTTACGTAGTGGCAGAGCCGAAAAAATGCCCGGTCATTGACCGGGCATAAATGAATATCTGTTTTATTCGTCGTCCAGCAAGCGGTTGACGCGTTCTTCCAGATCCTTGTCGATATCGGCGGTGTACTTGTCGTAATCAAAATCATCATCGGTATCGCGCGTGGGCTGGGGAGCCTGTCTGCGCGTGTTGCTTCGGCGCGCTTCCGCCCTTTGACGCGCGGCAGACTGAGCGGTCATGCGCTCGCGTTCCTCTTCATCGCGGCGTTTCGCCTGCAGGAGCACTTCTTCCGCTGCTTCCTGTTCCTTTTTCTCGCGCTTGCGTCTTTCTTCACCAAAGGCGAGGTCGCCGAGAAACAGTCCGAAGATGCCGGCAACGAGGTAGATGATCACCAGCAGGATGTTTTCGATCCTGGAGAAGCCGCCGTTGTGGATCAGCATAGAGGGAATGAAGATGATCGGTGCGATCAACGCGAAGAGGAAGTCCAGACCGTGCTTGGAGCAGTATATCGCGGAGAGCACGACCTGCGTGACGAGGAAGATAAAGTAGTACGCCACTGCGGAAAAACGGTTGAGAGCCGGTATATAAAAGATAAACGGAACAAAGATATAAATCACAAAAATGATAGCCGCATAGGGCAGATATTTTTTCAGCATACTGTTCATAAAACAATCTCCTTCTCTGACAAAACATCAGTCATTACTATTATACAGGATTTTTCGCAAAAATCAAGTTATAAGAAAATTTCGTTGACTTTATACGCAAAAAGGACTAAAATATGATTGTAAAAAACTTTGCGAGGTGAAACACAAATGGACGCTGACGGAAATTTAGGCGCGGTCCCGCGACGAAGCCGGATGAACGGGAATCCCGCGTTCATTTGCTTTGTGCATTAACGCAGCGCCTTGCAATCAATCCCTTGATTTTGAGGCGCTGCGTTAACGGACACGTCTTTCCACGACGCTTATTTGAGGAGGAAGGACAAAATGGTTCAGGTTAACGTAACGCTTACGGAAACCATCCGGGTGCTGTTGGAGGAAAAGAAGTACAGCACCCTCAGAGACATCCTGACGACCATGAAGCCGTACGATATCGCGGCGGTTTTTGAGGAGCTGCAGGATGAAAAGCTGCCGATCCTGTTCCGGATCTTGCCCAAGGAGTTGGCGGCTGAAACCTTCGTCGAGATGGACGACGAAACACAGCAGTTTTTGATCCACGGATTCTCGGACAGCGAGCTCAAAGAGGTCGTTGACGAGCTCTTTGTGGACGACGCGGTAGATCTGATCGAGGAAATGCCGGCGAACGTCGTCAAGCGTATTTTGCGACAGGCAGACAAGGAAACGCGCCGTCAGATCAACGAACTGCTCAAATATCCGGAGGACAGCGCCGGTTCGATCATGACGACCGAGTTCATTTCGCTGCGGCCGGATATGACGGCGGAAATGGCGATCAAGCGAATCCGCCGTACCGGTGTGGACAAGGAAACGATCTATACCTGCTACGTCAACGACAGCAACAACCGCCTGATCGGCATCACGACGGTCAAGGATCTGCTTCTTGCCGAGGACGACGATCTGGTGAAGGATATGATGGAGGAAAACGTCATTTCGGTGCATACCCTTGCCGACCAGGAAGAGGTTGCCCAGATGTTTTCCAACTACAACTTTCTGGCGCTGCCGGTCGTAGACAATGAAATGCGTATCGTCGGTATTGTCACCATCGACGACGCGATCGACGTCATCCAGGAGGAAACCACCGAGGATATCGAAAAGATGGCGGCGGTATTGCCCTCTGACAAGCCCTATATGCGTACCAGCGTTTGGGGTATTTACAAAAAACGTGTGCCGTGGTTGCTGATACTCATGCTCTCGGCAACCTTTACCAGTACGATCATTTCGTCGTTCGACAGCATGCTCGCCAGCGTGATCATTCTGTCATCGTTTATCCCCATGATCACCGGTTCCGGCGGTAACGCCGGCTCTCAGGCTTCCGTGTCGGTCATTCGTGCACTCTCTCTCGGTGAGATCGAGTTCAAGAGCATGTTTGTCGTGCTTTGGAAGGAGCTGCGCGTCGCAGTGCTCTGCGGTCTGACGCTTGCCGCCGCGAATTTAATCAAGTTGATGTTGTTCGACCTCCGGGGTCATGACAACGCCTTTGTCATTGCGCTTGTCGTATCCTTAACGCTCGTCGGCACGATCATCATGGCGAAAATCGTCGGCTCTAGCTTGCCGCTGCTCTCCAGCAAGATCGGTCTTGACCCGGCGGTCATGGCGAATCCGCTGATCTCCACCGTCTGCGACTCGCTGTCGCTGCTCATTTATTTCGGCGTCGCTTCTATGCTGCTGAACCTATCATAAAACAATTAGCCGCGGATTTTTTCCGCGGCTTTTTTGCTGAGAGAACGGTGATCGGTTTGCGGTGCGTCAGTGCGTAGCGCTGTGAACGCTTCATGCGCCGGAGCTGACGGCTTCTTTTTCCGCCGAAAAGAATGAAGCAAGCCGACCTGCCTACTGCGTAAAAGACAAAGATGAATAAGCAACAATTGAACATGTTCCGGTACCTCCCGTATTTCCTATACTTTTATTATACAGGAAGAGGTGTCCCATAAACTGCACTTTGCTCATAAAAAATCGAACAAATCGGCGTATTTTAGATGCAATATAGATTCGTATCCCATGCCGGGATGTAGGGATGATGGCGAAGATAGATCATATATGCCGGATTCAGCTGATGGATCAGCAGGGGAAGACGATAGAGATCCTCAAAGCGGTGATACGCCGCGAAATTGAGCTTTGGTTTGTATGTCAGCGCCTGTTTCATGCCGAGCAGGGTTTCATAGTCAGCACCTTCCACGTCTGCTTTGATATAGGTCGGGCGCAGTCCGCAGAGAATGGAATCCACCGTGACGACGCGCGTCTGCACGCCTTCTTCCGAGATGGCGCTGTTCCTGCCGGCTTTGTTGTTGAACGTGAGTATCGTGTTTTTATCCCACGCGCCCAACTCCCACAGCGTGACGTTCGGCATGTCGGCGCAGTGAGCCTGTAATTTCGTGAAGTTCTTTGCGTTCGGCTCGAGTGCTACGATCCTGCGGTAATTGCCGCCGCTGTAGTGCAGGAACTCGTCGATCGTGTCGCCGTTATAAGCGCCCAGATCCACATAAACCTCGTTATCGCCCGGAGACAACAGCGAGAACGCTTCGTCTTTGTCGGTGGTGATGCTGTCCAGCAACTCCGGCTTGCCGGTGTAATAAAATTCCGCGACGCCGGCAAAAACCCTGCGCGACTGTTCATCTGCCATCAGGGCATAAGCCTGTTTCATTTCATTCAGGTGAGCGCTGACAAAATCATCGTCAAAGAGTACGTCGCCGAATACCGGCACGCTTGGTACCACGGTGGTATGCTTCCGAGCGACTGCCTTGATTGTCTCCATGACCTCCGGCAGCTGGCTGGCAAAGCAGAGCGCCACGACAAACTCATCATACCGGCGCTCAATATCCGAGAGCCGCTGTACCGTGAAGCCGTGGAACTGCTGACCTCTGACGAACTCATCGCTCGCCATCACCGCTTCAGCGCGAATATCCAGTTTTTCAAAGGCGGCGAGCACCTTGTCGGCGCCGTCGCCCATGCCATAGAGTACGATCGGTTTTCCGCAGGTACGCAGAAAATCCCATACGCTCTGACGGCGTGCAAACAGTTCTTTCAGCATCGTTTCACTCTTTTCCAAATAAAAAACGCCCACCCTATTGGGTGGACACTTTAAGGTGTTGGCATCTCCCTATCTTCACAGCCCGTCGCCAGACCACTATTGTCGGCACCACTGAGCTTAACTTCTGTGTTCGGTATGGGAACAGGTGGACCCTCAGCGTCATCGACACCAACTTCTATTGACCGCCCCTGACCTTTATATCTGGGATAAGACTTGCGTCAAATCTCCGTCAAGGGTGTGTTGCCTTTCAACAACGTACGTTATTATACCACATCAAAGGTAAAAAGTCAACTGTTTTCTTCATTTTCTTTCGGCTTTTCATCTTTTTTGCGGAAGATGATCAGCTTGCTGAAAATATAGTTCAAAACGACGACGATCACGCTGGTGATGATCTTCCAGATGATGTTTACGATGTTGTTGTCCGAACCGAAAATCAGCGCGGCGAGGTAGAGGATACCGGTCTC
>CAMKSB010000021.1 GCA_946415335.1 uncultured Clostridia bacterium | reverse complement strand
GATTGGAATCATCACAATCGCTATTTCCATTTTGGCTGTGGCTGTATTGGGAGGATTGTACACGCCAAGCGATCGCTGATCAAAACGATCATTACACATGAAAATCCGTGAGGAAATCATCGAGCACGTCCTCCAGCTGGTTTTTGTCGAGTTGAAGTCGGTTGCACAGCAGGACAAGCGCCTGCAGCTCGTCTTTGTTATCGGTTATGGCGTCGTAGCAGAGGGATTGGCTGCCGGCGATCCATCGGACGCCGTACAGTTCCCCATCCTCCGAGGGCGTTTCAGTCAGTTCATACATGAGTCTCGTCTCCGAGTGTGATTATTTTTCACATTTTATCATATCACCTTCGTTTTTCGCTGTCAATATGATTTTGTCAGTTTTGGGGTTGACCGCAAGGAAATATCGGTCGTTTGATATTTGTTTGCGCAATAACATTTGATATTTGCTGATGAAAATTGCTTCCGCCGAGATCAAAATACCTGCCGGAGCACCGGCGGCTCGGTTTCCGGGATTTAGGCATTTTTCTTCTTCTGCCTAATAGAAATTCGGAAAATTTATATATCATGTACAAAAATCCAAGTTATGCTTGACATCCCCTACAAATTATCCTATAATCAAGATAGCGGATTTTAATACGCTAAAATACTAAATATCTTAGGAGGATATAACAATGCAACAGGGTAATAAAACAATGGGTATTATCTCCATCGTTCTCGGCGCCGTCGCTATTGTTTGCGCGTACTTCTACATGGTCAACATTGCTGCGGTTATTGCCGGTATCGTTGGTATCATACTCGCAGTAAAGAGCAAGAAGAGCTTTGTGGCTGCCGGTGAGACCTCTCCCATTCCGACCGTTGGTCTGGTTCTTTCCATCATTGGTCTGGTAATGTCTGTGATCGGTCTGTTCACCTGCACCATCTGCACATGTGCAGCTAAGACCGCTCTCGAGGATCCCGCAGTTCAGAGCGCTATTAACAGCGCTGTTTCCAATTTCAGCTCCGTAGGCTAAGTAAACGCACAGAATTTGACACCAAATACAGTCAGCCCTTGGCTGGCTGTATTTTTGTATAGTGGGGGTATGTATGTTTCCTTCTTTTGAATTGTTCGGCAGAGAGTTCGGCACCTACGGCATTTTGGTCGTTCTCGGCGGACTGGCGTGCGGCTTTGTCGGCGCATGGCTCGCCAAAAAGCGCTTTGGCATCGACGTGTTCGACTTCGTGCTGATCATGCTGATCCTCGGCGGCGGCATCTTTCTCGGCGCGCATATCGTCTACGCGCTCACCCACCTCGACACGCTGATCAAGGCGTTCCAGAATATCGGCAGTCTGTGGTTTGAAAAATTCTGGAATATTATACTCTATTGCATCGGCGGCATGGTGTTTTACGGCGGTTTTATCGGCGGATTGATCACGATCCCGATCTACTGTCACTTCAACAAGCGCATCAACGCCGGCAACCTCTTTGATCTATACGCGGTGCTCGTGCCGCTGTTTCATGTATTCGGCAGGATCGGCTGCTTCCTCGGCGGCTGCTGCTACGGCATCGAGTCGCATTTTGGCTTTACGGCACACGGCAACACCATCAATCCCGGCGTAAATGACGTCAACCGCTTCCCGGTGCAGTTGGTGGAGGCTGCGTGCAACCTGCTGATCTTCATCCTGATCCTCACGCTGTTCCGCAAGGCGCTGATGAAGGACAAGCTGATCTATGTCTACATGCTCATCTATCCGGTCGTGCGGTTCATTCTGGAATTTCTGCGCGGCGATGAGATCCGCGGCTTCCTCTTCGGACTGTCCACCTCGCAGTGGATCAGTATCCTGCTGTTTGTCTACGCTTTGATCCGCTTAGGTATCTGGCGGTTCAGAAAGGACAAGGATCCGGTTCAGATCGCGTAAAAGATAAGGCTTGGTGATCGCCAAGCCTTTTTTCTTTGCCGCGAAGTAAACATATTTTCCGTAGGGGACGGGTTCCAACACGTCCCGAACCGCCTGTAGTGACAGGGCTTGTCCCTGTCAGCACGCAGAACCTGTCTGTTATAATCAACTTTCAAATACGAATGCCAAACGTATGCCGGGAGCCCGCGAGGGGCTCCCCTACAGACGCTATCAATAAGTAATACTATTCCCCCTAACCACTTTTCTCTTGCATATTTTAATGAATTATGCTAAGATATATTAGTGAAATTAACGAAAAGGAGCTTTTGTTATGGAAGGCTTTAATGAACAGGTCGTCAAGCGCGTCAACAAACCGAAGCATCTGGTCATCAAAATCATCGCGGTGACGATCGAGGTGCTGATCCCCTTTATTTTCGCGGGTATCGCGCTTACCACCGGCGTGCAGTACTTTATGATCGTGGGACTGTTTGTCTTTTTGTTCGGCATTTACGGCGTGTGGTACACCTTTCAGCAATTAAAGGTGGAATACGAATACTCCGTCGCCGGCAACGATTTGGACGTATACAAGATCATCTCCCTGCGCAAGAGAAAGCTGGTCTGCCAGGTCAAGATCAACGAGATCACCGACATGACCAAGGACGAAAAGGAGATCGAACGCATCCGCGTCCACAAGACCTTTATCGCGCCGAGAGACGTGGACGCCAAGGACGAAAACTACTACGTTCTCTTCAATACGCCTGCGTTCGGCAAGTGCCTGCTGGTGTTCTCGCCGAACGAGCAGATCCTCAACGGCATGAGACCGCGCTTGGACAGAGACGTTGTTCTCAAAGTATTCTATAAGCGTTCAACATGATGAAATATACGAAGATCAGCCTTGTCCGGGAGACGATCCCCAAGCGCCCGGACGACGCGCACAAGGGCACGATGGGCAGTCTGCTGAGTATCTGCGGCAGCTACGGCATGGCAGGCGCTGCGATGCTCGCCGCCAAAGCCGCCCTGCGGACAGGCGTTGGACTGCAAAGATCCGCCCTGCCGCAGAGCATCTATCCGATCGCGGCGACGGCGATCTGGGAGAGCGTCTATCTGCCGCTGTGCGAAACGGAAAAAGGCGCTGTCAGCGCGGTAAATCTCCCCTATCTGCTGGAACAGGCAAAGAGTTCCCAAGCGGTTTTGCTCGGCTGCGGACTCGGACAGAGCGAGGACATACAGAAAATCGTATTTTCTTTTTTAGAAAAATGTGAAGCGCCGATGGTGCTTGACGCAGACGCGCTGAACGTGCTCGCCGGCAATGTTTCACTGCTGAGAAGCGCCAAGGCGCCGGTGATCATCACACCCCATCCGGCGGAATTCGGCAGGCTCGCCGGTGTTTCCACTTACGCGGTGAACGCCGACCGCGAGAACTACGCGGCTGCCTTTGCGCAGGAAAACGGCGTAGTGACGGTGCTCAAGGGCGCCGGGACGGTGACCGCCGCGCCGGACGGCAGGCTTCTCGTCAATCCGACCGGCAACAGCGGCATGGCGACAGGCGGCAGCGGCGACGTGCTCGCCGGCATGACGGGCTCGCTGGTCGCTCAGGGCGCGCCGCTGTTTGAAGCGGCTGCTTCGGCGGTGTACCTGCACGGACTTGCAGGGGATATCGCGGCACAACGGCTGGGCAAGGTCTCCCTCTTGCCGAGCGACATCATCGAAACCATTCCGGCGGCGTTCCTGCGCTGCGGCGTGACATATTAACAACCGACGGACATATAATGTACAAAAACGGAGGTCACTATGAGAGCACTCTCGCGTACATTATGTGTCTTTTTTTGCGCGCTTTTTCTGCTTGGCGGCTGTGAAGCGAAAACGCCGCCCGCAACGGATTTTTCGGCGGCTTTCTCGGCTGCCTACCGCGGCATGACGGTCGAAGGCAGCCTCAGCCGCAGCCGTCAGGGATTGCTGACGATACAGCTCAACAAGCCGGAAACGCTCGGCGGACTGCGCGTTTCCTACCGCAACGGCGAATTGCAGCTGGGGAGAAATCGGCTGCTCTGCACGGCGGACGAGGCGTATCTGCCGGACGACAGCTTCCCTGCCCTGCTCAAAAGCGCGCTTGACGCGCTGGACAACGCCGCGCCCGGCAGAGAACACCGGCTCACCGCCGCCTGCGGTGCCGTCAACATCACGACGGACGAAAACGGCTTGCCGACCGCGCTGGAATGTCCCGAACACGACCTGCGCGTGCGTTTTTCGGACAGCGAGGCGTTATGACCGCACAAAATCCACGCGCCGAAATATTATGGTAATAGCTGAATAACACCCGGAACAACGGGCAAAAATAGCAGTAGAAGGTACGCAAGTACCAAAAAATTTTGGAGCGTGAAAGCCTTGAATATCCGTCGCGGAGACATTTATTACGCCGATTTGAGCCCGGTGGTCGGCTCGGAGCAGGGAGGCATCCGTCCGGTGCTGATCGTCCAGAACAACGTGGGCAACCGGTTCAGCCCGACCGTGATCGCCGCCGCCATCACCAGCCAACAGTCAAAAGCCAAGCTGCCGACGCACATACCGCTGCATGCCCATACATCTGGGCTGTCAAAGGACAGCATCGTGCTGCTTGAACAGGTGCGCACGATCGACAAGCGCCGCCTCAAGGAGAAGATGGGCACCGTCGACGCGCAGTCGATGGACGCGGTTGACAACGCCCTTTCGATCTCCTTCGGCCTGCAGGGATAAGCATTTTCGCCCGGAACACGCTGTTCCGGGTGATTTTTTTTGCCGAATACATTGCATATTGCCTGCCGGAATGTTATAATGAAGCTAAAGCAATGATTACAAGGTGACGTCATGAAAACAAAAAAAGGCTTTCCAAAACGCTACATCATTCTGTTCAGCCTGATTGCAGCCATTCTGCTGGGTAGTCTGGCGTATATTCTGGCGACCGGCAGCACCTTTACCGTTCGGGAATTGATCGGTACAGATCCGCCGGATATGTCCAAATGTGAAATCACGGTTGACGACCCCGGGGTCATCCGGATTGTGAGCACGGACGTTGAGGCTGATAACGAGTTCTATTACGTAGTCGTCAAAACGGAAGCGGTTACGTCCGGCAATACGAGATTACATTTCCGCTACACGCTGGACAAGTCGACCATGTATGAAAGCGAAGCGAACCTGATTGTTTCGCCACTCTTCCACTTTGTCTACGACACGCAGAGAGAGTCCTTTACCGGCGAGTGGATTCTCTACCCCACCATGCTGCTGCTTGTCTCGCTGACGCTGGGATTTTTCCTGTTCTCCTTCATCGAGCAGCTGCGCAAGGCGCAGTATTCCTACTCAACGGTCGCCCTCGGCGGCGTGATTATCTTTCTGGCAATCTCCCTGATTATCTGGATTTCCGAGTTCTTCCTCTACGGCTTTTCCACTATGAGCACCTTCTACGGATTGCGCCTCAATATGGCGTTTCTCGGTTCGATGTTCGCAAGTCTGACGTTTCCGGTGCTTCTGGTGCTCTCAATCGCCGTGAGCATCAGCAATATCGTGCTGGTTTTCAAGGAGGGACTGCGGCCGATGAACCTGCTGGGCATTATCCTCGGTATCGCGGTTGTCGGCGGCTTCTTCGCGCTGCATTACTTTGCCAACGATTTCTCCTTCGCCGGCGAGGAAGGCAGCAGCGAATGGATCAGTTATCAGCTCCAGAGCACCGTCCTGACCGCTCTCTACGTCGTGTTCAGCTATTTTGAATGTATGCTGCTGTCCACCATCATCTGCGCGATACTGGCGACACGGCACAAGGTTCCCTATGACCGCGATTATCTGATCATCCTCGGCTGCGCGATCCGCAAGGACGGCACGCCTACGCCGATCCTCAAAGGCCGCATTGACCGCGCGATCGAATTTGAGCAAAACCAATACGCCGCCACCGGCAAGCACGCGTATTTTATCCCCTCGGGCGGTCAGGGAAGCGACGAGGTGATCTCCGAGGCGGAGTGCATGAAGCGCTATCTGCTCTCCTACGGCGTTTCGGAGGAACGGATCGTCAAGGAGGATAAGAGCGTCAACACCTACCAGAACATGGCGTTTTCCAATCAGGTGATCAAGGGACACAGCGGTGGCAAGGACGTGAACATCGCCTTTTCGACCACGAATTACCACGTTTTCCGCGGCTACACCCTCGCCAAGACAATCGGCATGGTCGCGCAGGGGCTCTCCGCGAAAACCAAGCTGTATTTCTATCCGAACGCCTTCGTCCGCGAGTTCATCGGATTGCTGTACGAACAGCGCTACCGCCATATCGTGGCGATGGTGATCCTCGCAAACGTCTTTGCGTTCATGATGCTGACCATCTTCTATTGAGCCTGAAAAATCCTTTCCCAAGCGGAAAGGATTTTTTTCTTGATGTTTTGTCCGGTATGTGGTAGAATATAAGTTGGATTTTATGCAGAAACAGGTGTGTTTATGAGCAGAACCAGAACCGTCGTCAAGGTGGGTACCTCCACCCTGACCTATGAAAACGGAAAAATGAATTACCGGCGCGTGGAAGCGCTGTGCAAAACCCTTTGTGATTTGCACAACAGCGGAGAGGATATCCTGCTGGTATCCAGCGGCGCGGTCGGCGTCGGCATGGGCAAAACCGGACTGTCACGCCGTCCGGAGGACACCCGCAAGAAACAGGCGCTCGCCGCGATCGGTCAGTGCGAACTGATGTTTATGTATGACAAGCTATTCGGCGAATACAACCACAATATCGCGCAGATCCTGCTGACCGCCGACGCGGTGGAATCGGCTCACAAGCGCGAAAATATCCTCAACACCATCGAGGAACTCTTGGAGATGGACATCATCCCCATCATCAACGAAAACGACACCGTCGCCATCGACGAGATCTACGGCAACAACTTCGGCGACAACGACATGCTTTCCGCGATCGTCGCCGGCGTGGTCAACGCCGACCGGCTGGTGATCCTCACCGATATCGACGGGCTTTACGACGAGAATCCGCGCGTCAATCCGGACGCGAAGAAGATCGACGTGGTGGACTTTATCAGCGCCGATGTGCTGGAAATGGCGGCGGGCTCCGGCTCTAACCGCGGCACCGGCGGCATGATCACCAAGCTGCAGGCGGCAAATTACGCCACCAAGCGCGGCATCGAAACGCATGTGATCAACGGCTCAAACCCGGAAAACCTCTACCGAAGCTTTGAGGGACAGTGTCCCGGTACCAAATTTCTGGCGAGCACGCCAAAAGGAGAATAATCATGACACAGCTTGAGCAAATGGGCGCTGCGGCAAAAAAGGCAGCGCGGTTTTTAATGAACGCAGGCGCAAAAAAGGACGAGGCGCTGTACGCCATCGCCAAGGCGCTGAGAGAGAACGCCGCCGAGATCATCGCGGCGAACGCGGTCGACCTCGAAAACGGCAAGGCAGCCGGACTGACCGACTCCCTGCTCGACCGTCTGAGACTGGACGAAGCCCGTATCGAGGGCATGGCGCAGGGCGTGGAACAGGTCGCGGCGCTGCCCGACCCGATCGGCAGGGTGCTCGACGGCAGAACCCTGAAAAACGGCTTGAAAATCGAGAAGGTCACCGTCCCGATGGGCGTGATCGGCATTATCTATGAAGCGCGTCCGAACGTCACATCCGACGCGGCGGCGCTTTGCCTGAAAGCCGGCAGCGCGGTCATCCTGCGCGGCGGCAAGGAGGCGATCCACTCCAACACCGCGATCATGGCGCTCATGCGCAAGGCGATCGCGGCGGTCGGCTGTCCGGAGGACTGCCTGGCGCTCGTCACCGACACCACCAGACAGAGCGCGACCGAGCTGATGCAGCTCACCGAATACCTCGACGTTCTGATTCCGCGCGGCGGCGCAGGACTGATCAGAAGCGTGGTCGAAAACGCCAAGGTTCCGGTCATCGAGACCGGCGTAGGCAACTGCCACGTCTATGTGGACAAGAGCGCCGATGTGGAAATGGCGGCAAACATCATCTTCAACGCCAAGACCTCGCGCCCGTCAGTCTGCAACGCGATCGAGACGGTGCTTGTCCACCGCGACGTCGCCGAAAAAGCGCTGCCCGTCATCAAGGCTGCGCTCGATGAAAAGAACGTAGAGATCCGCGGCTGCGCAGCCACCGCCGCCATTCTGGGCGACTGCGTGATCCCGGCGACCGAGGACGACTACGCAAAGGAATTCCTCGATTATATCCTCGCCGTGAAGGTCGTCGACGACCTCGACGCGGCGCTTGACCATATCGCAAAATACAGCACCGGTCACAGCGAGAGCATCATCACCGCCGACTACGCGGCTGCGGAAAAATTCACCGCCTGCGTGGATTCCGCGGCGGTCTATGTGAACGCTTCCACTCGTTTCACCGACGGCGGCGAATTCGGCTTGGGCGCTGAGATCGGCATTTCCACCCAGAAACTCCACGCCAGAGGTCCCATGGGTCTCAACGAACTGACCAGCATGAAGTTCATCATCAAGGGCAGCGGTCAGATCAGATAAGCGAAAGCGCTCTCACCCCAACAGATACACCAGCGCCAGCAACAGCCCCGGGTCGGTCTGTTCGTCCATCAGCAGCAGGAGCAGCGTCATGATGATGCTGCGCTCCTTATCCTTGAAAAACACTTCGAGGATCCCTTCTTTGGGCGGCTCTTTCGGCTTCGGCGGCTCGGGCTTTGGCTCCGGTTTTGGCTTCGGCGGCTCCGTATGCTCGTTTGGTACGCGGCGTTCCGTCACATTGTTCTTCGGACGCGCTTGGTGTAATTGCTGCGCCCTTGCGAACGCTTCCTCTTCAAAACCGGGCATACGGCGCCTCCATTCAGAAAAATAATCCGCTGTCTTTGATCAGCGGTATCACCTTGATGAGCCGCATCAGCCGTGCCGCCTGATCGAGACGGCGGCGCTTTTCCTCCCCTAAAAACGGTCGGAGGGCTTCCAACAGACGGCTGACCTCATCATCCGCCGAAAAGCGGTTCATCAGCGGCGCTAATTTTGTCAGCGCACCGAGTCCCTCGGGCTCCGGCTTTGGCTGCGGCTTGCTCAGCCCCAGCTGCTCGCCGAGGCTCTGCACCTGCTTCATCGCCTCGGGATCGCTGAGGATCTGATTGATCGCGTCCTGCATTTCGGACATAGGCAATCTTCCTTCCGGTTATTTGTCCTTGTTCAACAGTTTCATCAGCGCCTGCGCCTGCGGACTGTTCAGCACTTGCTTCGTCTTTTCCGGATCGCGGAGGATATCCTTGACCTGCGACGTATCGCAGTCCGCGTTTTGCAGCAGGCTGTCGACGTCTCCCTTTTCAGCGGCTCCGGCGATCTGCTCCTTGCTCATGCCGAGTTTCTTTGAAAGCTGAGAGAGCAGCTCGTTCATTTTGTCAGACATACAACCACCTCACTCCATTCTATGCGTGAGGTTTAAAAATAGAACGGAGAAATTTATGCGTATTCTTGTTCTTTCCGATACCCACGGCGACGCGCGTTCTCTGATGCGCGCCTTGCAGCAGCAGCCGAACGCCGAAATGATCATCCACTGCGGAGACGGCAGAGCGGAAGTAGAAGATCTGCAGAAAGCCGTCAAGGACATTCCGATCGTTCCGGTTCGCGGCAACTGCGACTGGGGCACGGCTTTGCCGCCGACGCAGGTTATTGAGGTTGCCGGCAAGCGGATCTTCATCACGCACGGTCATCTGTACCAGGCGAAGTTCAGCATCTACAACCTCGTCTGCGCCGCCAGAGAGGAAAAGGCGGACATCGTCTGCTTCGGTCACACCCATCAGGCGATGGCGGAATATGACGACGGACTCTATATCCTCAATCCCGGCTCCTGCCACGGCTACGGAGCGACTTACGCTTACATCGACATCACAAGCAAGGGCGATATCGTCACCAATATCGTCCGGCTCGACAGAGAGGTTTAACGTGAATTTCTGCGGATTTCACTTTGACGGCGAAGGACAGGCGACGATGGAGACCTTGACCGCCTCCGGCAGACTGCCGCATGCCGTCATCATTGAGAGCAAAGATCAGAAAAAAGCCGGAGAAGCGGCGACGCTGCTCTCCGCCTATGCCGTCTGTCAGGAACAGGACAAGCCCTGCGGCGTATGCCGCCAGTGCCAAAACGCCCTGAATCACACCCACGCCGATATCCGGAATGTGGAGCCTGACAAAAGCGGCAAGACAAAAACATATAAAATCGACCAGATACGCGCGCTCGCCCGGGACGCTCAGATACGCCCGAACGACGCGGACGCGAAGGTATATATATTTGAGGAAGCGGACACGCGGTTCCCGGAGATCTCGCAGAACGCCTTTCTCAAGCTACTGGAGGAACCGCCGCAGCGTATCTACTTTTTCCTGCTGTGCCGCAGCGCCAAGGCGCTGCTCTCCACAATACGCTCACGCTGCGCCGTTGTACGGCTCTCCGGCGACGGCACGATCGGCGTTGAAGCCGTGCAGGCAGCGGAAGCGATCGCCGGGGGCATTGTCGCCCGGCATGAATACGAACTCTTAAAAGCGCTCTCGGCGCTCAGTGATAAAGAAAAGCAGGGGGAGATCATTGCTGCCCTGCGGCTGCTGCTGCGAGACGCGCTGGTGCTCTTGTCCGGCGGCGACGCGATGCAGAACAAAGAAACCGGGCGGAAACTCGCTTCCAAGCTCACCCGAGCCAAGCTGCTCGCGATGCTGGAGCTGTGCGATTCCGCCGACGACATGATCAGGCAAAACATCAACATCAACCTCCTCACAACATGGCTGTGCGGAGAATTCAGGAGGATACTATGGCAGAGGTAATAGGCGTCAGATTCAAGGAGGTCGGCAAGGTATACTACTTTGACCCCCTGAAAAACAAACTGCGCATAGGCGACAAGGTCATTGTCGAAACCGCGCGCGGACTGGAATGCGGCGAGGTTGCGATGGCGAACAAGGTCATCGGCGACGACGAGCTGAACCATCCGCTCAAACCACTGGTGAGAATCGCCACGCCCGACGATATCAAGCGCGTGGAGGAAAACCATAAAAAAGAAAAATCCGCGCAGAAGATCTGTGAGGAAAAAATCGCGAAGCACAAGCTCGAAATGAAGCTGGTGAACGTGGAATATACCTTTGACAACAACAAGATCATCTTTTATTTCACCGCCGACGGCAGAGTGGACTTCCGCGCGCTGGTCAAGGACCTTGCGTCGGTATTCCGCACGCGCATTGAACTGCGCCAGATCGGCGTGAGAGACGAGGCGAAGATGATCGGCGGTCTGGGAATCTGCGGCAGACCGTTCTGCTGTGCCCGCTTTATGGGCGAATTCCAGCCGGTTTCCATCAAGATGGCGAAGGAACAGGGCTTGTCCCTCTCTCCCACCAAGATCTCCGGAACCTGCGGCAGGCTGATGTGCTGCCTGAAATACGAGCAGGAAGCCTACACCGACCTGCTCCGTCACACGCCCAAGGTCGGCGCGATCGTCAACACCCCCGAGGGAAAGGGACTTGTCGTGGAGAACAATCTCATCGCCAGAACCCTCAAGGTCAAGCTCGACAACGCGCCTGCGGACGTCGCCCCCAAGACCTTCAAGGTGCGTCAATGCAAGCTGATCAAGGACGGCTACATCAAAGTAGACAAAAAAGAATTGGAAAAACTGAACGGATTGGAATAGTTCAATTTGTTGAAGCTGTTGCTAACTTAAAATGATTGACCAATCGCGATGACAGATAATTGTTCAAAACATAAAATTTTGCCAAACCACTTGAATTTTGAAAAATCAGTGCTATAATGAAAATGAAATCAATTCAAGGAGGCTTGAACTATGGCTTATGTAATTAGTGATGAATGCATCATGTGTGGTGCTTGCGCAGATGAGTGCCCCTGCTCCGCTATTTCCGAGGGCGACGGCAAGTATGTAATCGACGCTGACGCTTGCGTTGACTGCGGTTCCTGCGCTGAGGTATGCCCCGTCAGTGCTCCCCAGCAGGGCTGATCACCGGGCTGACTAAAGTCTTGTATCAAACGGTGCGGCAAGGATTTTGTGTCCTTGCCGCACTTTTCTTTGTGCAAAAAACAGATCAGGTTCGGTTAACCTAACCTTTTCTTTTGTCAATTCTAACAACAGGAGCGCTTATGACGAATCTTCATCTTGAACCGCTCGGAGGCGGCTTGCAGATTTATGTCTCTGACAGCTACCACTTCTCTACCGACACGATCCTGCTTGCGCACTTCTCTCTGCCGTCGGGGAAAAAGAGATGCGCCGACCTCGGCACCGGCTGCGGAACCATTCCGCTGCTGTGGCTCAGAGAAAATCCAAATCTTGATATCGCCGCTGTCGAAATTCAAAACGAAGCCTGCGAGCTGGCTCGCCGAACCGTTGAATTTAACGGGCTAGAACAAAATTTGACAATTTTGAATGCTGATTTGAAGGAGCTGAAAGGCAAGCTCCCCTTCGGCGCGTTCGATGTGGTCGCCTGCAATCCGCCCTATAAGCGCGGCGGCTCCGGTATTCAAAACCCGGAGAACGCGCTGACGGTCGCCCGTCACGAGACGGAGTGTACCCTGGACGATATCTGCGAAGCGGCTTCCAACCTGCTGCAGTTCGGCGGCAAATTCTGCCTGTGTCAGCGCCCCGAACGGCTCGCCGACGTGATGGAAAGTATGCGCCGCTTTGACTTGGAACCCAAGCGCCTGCGCATGGTACAGCAGCGGCCTTCAAAGCCGCCGAAGCTCTTCCTGATCGAAGGCAGACGCGGCGGCAAAAGCGGCTTTCTCGACGTGCTGCCGACCTTGTTCATCGAGGACAACAGCGGCGGTTTCTCGGAGGAAATGATGGCAATCTACGGCGACTACAAGGAAAACTACCGATAGGAGATGACGACATGGCTGGAATTTTATATGTGACCGGAACGCCGATCGGCAACCTGTCCGACCTCTCTCCCCGGGCGGCGCAAACGCTCTCCGAAGTCGATTTTATCGCCGCCGAGGACACGCGCGTGACCCTCAAGCTGCTGAACCACCTCGGCATCAAAAAGCCGATGGTGAGCTATTACGAGCACAACAAGCGCGAACGCGGCGAGATCATCTGCAACCGGATCGAAGCCGGCGAGAACTGCGCGATCGTTACCGACGCCGGTATGCCCTGTATCTCCGACCCCGGCGAGGATCTGATCAGACTCTGCGCGGAACGCGGCATTCAAACCGTGGTCGTGCCGGGACCGAGCGCAGTGATCGCGGCGCTGGCGGTGTCCGGTCTGGAAACCGGGCGATTCTGCTTTGAGGGCTTTCTCAGCGTGAACAAAAAGAGCCGCGGCGAACACCTGCAAAGCCTGCAAAACGAGCGCCGCACGATGATATTCTATGAAGCGCCGCACAAGCTGCCGGCAACGCTGCGCGACCTGTACGCGGCGTTCGGCGAGCGCAAACTCTCGATCGTCCGCGAGATCACCAAGCTCCACGAGGAAGTGATCCGCACGACGACCGCCGAAGCCGCCGAGCATTACGCCGACGGCAGTATCAAGGGCGAGATCGTCCTTGTTCTGGAGGGCAAACGCGCGGAAGAAACGGAAGAATACACCTTAGAAGCCGCCGTGGAACTCGCCAGACAGCTCGTCGAAGGCGGCGAACGCGCTACGGACGCCGCCAAACAAGCCGCGGCGATGACCGGCTTCAAGAAAAACGAGATCTACAAGGAGCTGATGACATGACCTACGAGGAAGCGCTTCAAAAAATCCATTCCCTGCTGACCTTTGGCTCACGTCCGGGACTCGACCGGATGCGCGAGCTGCTGCGCCGGATGGGTGATCCGCAGGACAAGCTGCGCTATATCCACGTCGCCGGTACCAACGGCAAAGGCTCCGTCTGCGCCATGCTCTCGGCGGCGCTGGTGGCGGAAGGGTATAAAACCGGACTGTTCATCTCGCCATATATCACGGATTTCCGCGAACGCATCCAGATCAATAACGAAATGATCTCCGAACAGGCGCTGACAGAAGCGGTCGAAGAGACCTTTCCGCTGATCGAACAGCTTAGGGCGGAGGATATCGTCATCACGGAATTCGAATACGTCAACGCGCTGGAATTCTATCTTCACGCCAGGGAGCACTGCGACGTGGTGGTGCTAGAAACCGGCATGGGCGGTCTGCTGGACTGCACCAACGTGATACAGCCGCCTCTTTGCAGCGTGATCACGACCATCGGGCTCGACCACACCGCGATCCTCGGCGACACGATCGAGGCGATCGCCGAACAGAAATGCGGCATCATCAAGCGCGGTTCACGCGCGGTCACGTCGGCACAGGACGAACGCGCGATGCAGGTGATCAAAAGCACCTGCGAACAGCTCGGCGTACCCTTGCGCGAAAGCGGCAAGGTCGCATTGGCGGTCACGGAACAAAGGCTGAACGGCAGCGCCCTGCGCTATCACAACAGGGAGTTTTTCCTGCCGCTATCGGGCGCTCATCAAGTGGAAAACGCCAAAACCGCCTTGGCAGCGCTGGAATTTCTCAACGAATACGATTTACTGCCCGTCAGTGATGAGGCGATCGCCGTGGGCTTTGCAAAAGCCGTCAACCCGGCGAGACTGGAAACGCTCTGCGAGGATCCGATCGTCCTGCTCGACGGCGCTCACAATCCCAACGGCATTGAAGCGCTCAAACGCGCGATCGACGCATTTTTGCCGGATACGCCCGTTATCTGCGTGATGGGTATGCTCGCCGACAAGGATATCGACAGCGCGATCGCCCTGCTGGACGGCGTATTCACGCGCGTTCATACGGTTCCCGTCGATAATCCGAGAGCGATCTCATCCGCCGCGCTGGCAGAGAAATTCAAGCGCCACTGCCCGGAGGTGATCTCCTTTGACAGCGCCGAAAAGGGCTTTGACGAAGCCTTTGCGCTGGCGAAGGAACAGAACGCCGCCGTGCTGATCTGCGGTTCCTTATACCTAGCCGGAGAGATCAGACCGTATATCCTGAATAAAATTTGATCTCATGATATCCTTCGACAAGATTTTTGCCCTGTACTGATTATGATTAGTACAGGGTATTTTTTGTATGAAAGGATGAAAAAAATGAAAACAACATTGGAGGACGGTGTGCTGACCGCCTATCTGGAAGGCGAGATCGACCACGACGCGGCGGTGAATATGCGGCGGCAGCTGGACGCGTCGGTGCAGACGGTCAAGCCGCGGGTGCTCTGTCTGGATTTTGCCGGGGTGGGATTTATGGATTCCTCCGGCGTAGGACTGGTGATGGGACGTTACCGCATGATGAAGCTGCTCGGCGGCAGCCTGTACGTCGTGCGCGTCCCGGAGCGCATCTACCGGATATTCGCCATGTCCGGTCTGGAAGGACTGGGGGTGCTGAGATGAAAACCATCAACGAAATGGCGCTGCGCTTTCCGTCCAAAAGCTGTAACGAAGCCTTTGCGAGAGCGGCGGTATCGGCGTTTATCGCAGTGCTCGATCCGACGGTCGGGGAATTGAGCGACCTCAAAACCGCCGTGTCCGAAGCGGTGACGAACTGTGTGGTACACGGCTACCGCCGGGGCGCCGGCACGATCTTCCTGACAGGCAAGATCACGGAGGACAGGCGCGTGATCGTCAAGATCCGCGACAAGGGCGTGGGGATCGCCGACGTGAAGCAGGCGATGGAGCCGCTGTTTACGACCGCCGCCGAGGAAGAACGCGCCGGGCTGGGCTTTGCGGTCATGCAGAGCTTCTGCGACAAGGTGCGCGTCAGCTCTAAGCCCGGCAAGGGCACGACCGTCACGCTGGAAAAGCGGATCGCCGATGTCTGAGGACAAAAACGCCCTCGCCGAGAAGCACTTCGGGCTGGTTCACGCCTGCTGCAAGCGCTTTTCGGGCAAGGGGGTGGAATACGAGGAGCTGTACGCCGCCGGATGTCTCGGACTGAGCAAGGCGCTGTGCGGCTTTGACAGCACGCGCGGTCTGCAATTCTCCACCTACGCCGTGCCGGTGATCCTCGGCGAGATCAAGCGGCTGTTCCGCGACGGCGGCTCGGTGCATGTCAGCCGGAGTCTGCGCGAGCTGGCGATCAAAGCCAAGCGGACAAGCGAGGAATACAGCCGCCTCCACGGCAGGGAGCCGAGTCTTTCCGTTCTGGCGCAATTACTGGCGGTCACGCCGGAGCAACTGGGCGAAGCGCTGAGCAGCACCCAGCCGGTGCTGTCCCTGACAGCCGGAACCGACGAGGAAGGCACCCCGCCGATCGACGTGCCGACGCCGGATATCCAGTATGAGATCACGGAGCGGCTGAGTCTGCGGCAGGCGCTGCGAACGCTTTCGGAATCCGACCAAAAAATTATCCGCCTGCGCTACTTCCAGAGTAAAACGCAGACGGAAACCGCCAGACTGTTGAATATGACGCAGGTGCAGGTCAGCCGCCGGGAGAAGAAGATTTTACTGCAAATCCGTCAGCTGCTTGCCTCCTGATAAAACCGCAATACGCCGTCCATGAAGGAGCCGTCCGTTTGGGCGGCTTTTTCCGCGTCAAAATCGCGGTAGAAGTCGTCGAGCACAGGCTGAGGCAGATCGCCGCCGCAGGCTTTTTGCAGGTCGTCCAGTTCCTCCTGCTTTTGCGCCATGTACCTTGCCGCGTCGGCGCTGAGCCACGCGTAATTATGACCGCTGCGGAAATCCGCGTCGATCGTGTGACAGACGGCGTGCGGATTTTTCAGCCTGTCCGACTGCGCGTTCAGGCTGCGCGCGTAGGGGATCGTCTTGTCCTCGGAGCCGTGACAGAGCAGCACCGGCGTATCGACGGCGTTGATGCTCTCGATCGCCTTGTCGTCCGCGTCCTCGCCGAAGGTCAGGACGTTCTGCAAGTACAAAAACGGATATTCCACATCCGCGAGGATGCCGACGTAGTCCTTGGCGCTGTCGTGCATCATGCCGACCGGCGAATCGAAGCCGGACAGGCAGATCGCCGCCGTGACCTCGGTCTCGTCGAGCACTGCCGCCACGGCATAGGCGCCGAGGCTGTGGCCGTACAGATAGACCGGAAGGTCTTTCTGCCGGACGAAATCAATCGCCGCAAGCAGATCGCGCTTTGCCTGCTGCAAACCGACGCGGCTCTCCCCTTCGCTGCGGCACACGCCGGTCATGTCGTAGGTGAGCGCCGTGTAGCCGCTGTCGAGGAACCGCATAATCTCCGGCAAATGCGCTTCCGAATCGGACGAAACGCCGGGC
>CAMKSB010000020.1 GCA_946415335.1 uncultured Clostridia bacterium | reverse complement strand
ATTTTGCCAGAGTGGATATTTGAATCATTATGTGATATAATGAAATAGAATAAATTAATGAAAGGAGGGTATGATTTGCAATACGAAATTATCGGAGGTAATCTTCCCGCGGTACTGTGCAGACTGACAAGAGGTGAAAAACTCATCTGCGAAGCAGGCGGAATGTCTTGGATGGACGGTGTTTTCACCATGGAAACCAGCGGCGGCGGTATCGGTAAAATGTTCGGAAGGATGTTCTCGGGCGAGTCGATGTTCACCAACACCTACACAGCTCAGCAGGACGGAGAGATCGCGTTTGCGTCCAGCTTCCCGGGTCAGATCCTCGCGATCAACCTGACGCCGGGCAAAAGCATTATCGCCCAGAAAAAGGCTTTTCTCGCATGCGAGCCAGGCGTTGAGATGTCTGTATTTTTCCAAAAGAAGTTCGGAAAAGGCTTGTTCGGCGGCGAAGGCTTTATCATGCAGAAATTTACGGGCAGCGGTCTCGTATTTCTCGAGGTCGACGGTGCGATCAAAGAATATGTGCTTGCTCCCGGCGAGAAAAAGGTCATGGATACCGGTCATCTCGTCATGATGGATGAAACCTGCAAGATGGATATCGAAAGGATCAGCGGCGTTAAAAACGCGCTGTTCGGCGGAGAAGGCTTGTTTAACACGGTCGTTACAGGTCCCGGAAAGATCGTTATCCAGACGATGCCGATCTCAAAAGCCGCAGGCGTAATCGCGGGCTATATTCCCCAGCAATCCAGTTAAAAAACAGTCACTATTAAATTTTCGGAGGAAACAATATGAGATTTCCAAATGCTGCAAGTGGCGTGAAAAAGATTTTCACTGCCCAAATTCTCGGCCTGATCGCGTCAGTCGCGATGATCATCGGGCTTATTTTCTTGATCGTTACCGCTGCTGCCGCTGACGCGAATGCACAGGGCGGCGCTGTTGCTGCCGGCATAGGTACCATCATTCTGCTGGCAGGTGCCGCTGTTTTGGTTATGATCGGTTCCATTATGACTCTGGTAGGTGTCATCCAGGCATCCAGGGATGAAGGCGCTTTCAAGACAGCGTTGATCGCTATTATCATCAGCCTTGTTGCTGCAGTAATAGCTGCCATCTTCTCGTCTAGCGGCGTTGTTCAGAGTATCTGCCAGATTATTCAGAATGTGATGAGCCTTGCCGCCACCCTCTTTGTTATCAACGGCGTTACCAATCTTGCCGAGAAGATGAATAACACGGAAGTTTGGAGTAAGGGCAGAAATCTTCTGAAGGTCATTGTTTGCATCTATGCCCTTTCGCTGATCGCTTCCTTCATTTCCCTGATCTTCGGCGGCATCTTTGTCTCTATGACCGCTGCTATCCTCTCGCTGATCGCTGCGATCCTCAATGTTATCAGCTACTTCCTCTATCTGTCCCTGCTGAACAAGGGCAAAAAAATGCTTGCAGAATAATTTTTCGACATAAAACGCAGCAGACGTTCTTACGATAAAGAACGTCTGCTTTTTTTGTGGATGTCATACGAACTATTACAAATCAATACGGGCAACACGCTTTCTTTGTCATTTGCGGTCTGCTCCGATTCTGTCACTCAACATTTTTCATGAGTTTTGTTCCAAGCCAAATAAACAGGATCGCCGAAAGTATCAATACGATCAGCGCGGCTATCGGATTCCACAATCCGGCTAAGGCGCTCAGTGCCGGAGAAAGCGCCACAAGCGCGATCACCTTGGCGAGCTGCGCCATATACTTCTTTTCGTTCTTCGGCTTAACCGATACCCGCGCTCGCATCGGGATCATCTTATAATCTCTGAAAATCGCCATCAATCCGGCATAAAGCAACAGTGCCGCCGAAAAGATCGCCATCAAAACCGAATAACCGTATTCCATCATCTTCCCCTAATGATTAATCTGAATTCCTTGAGCGTTTTGGTGATTTTTCCTTTATTGCCGTAATACCTTTGAATTGAAGCGGACAGCGTCCAATCCCAAACCTACAGCGACAAATAAAACTCCGCTTGCCAATGCCTGTATCAAATTCGGCAGCAACTCCGCTATGGCTGCTCCGGCGTCATACATCAGCGCGTTTGCGACAAAATAGCCGCCCAGTGTGACAAGAGTGGTCGGAATCAACATCAGCAGATTTTGTAAATGAATGATTTTTTCAAGCTTTTTGCGGTCGGTCATCAACAGCTTTATCAAAAAGAACGGCAATACGTTCAATGCTTTGATAATTGCCGTAGGGATCGCCCAATGCGGATAGCCTGCCAGCAGATCCGCCATTGCGCCGCCGATCGCGGCTGCGAAAAATCCAAACGGCCCCGGCAGGATCGCCGCCGAAAGATACACCATAGAATCGCCGATATGAATGTACCCCAAGGGAGCCGGGATCTTGATGTATGCCGTTGTGATGATAATGAGCGCCGCGAACATCGCTGTGACAGTCGCTAATCTGAGTTTGCGTTGTTTATCCATCGTACCACCTCTTGTTTGTCATTTTCCTTCGTCGAAAAAAACGACTTCATAGTTTAATAATATATAATTCTTATATGTTTAGTAGGTTAATTATATTCCATTATTTTTCGTTTGTCAAGTGCCTTATAAGAAAGCGAAAATTGACGCACTATCTCACAAAAAAGTACGCCATTGGTGAATCTATTTTGTTTTCCTATTCATAAGCCTAACAGCGGCTTGTCAAATCCAAAGAACGCTTCGTTGGTTTCAAAATATCCCTGCCCGAAGATGTCTTGGCTTCCAAGTTGATCATAGGGCGACTTTATTCTTTGGCGTCGGATTCTTTTTTCTTTGTTCCGAACAGACGCGAGGTCTTGCGTTTTCCGAAACGATATGCGCGTCGAAACGCCCTGGTATAGTACCAGAAGTTGACATACGCACGGTAACGGAGATAGTACGGCCGATACATTTTGCCCTTGCGGTAAAACCCGGTCAAGACAGCGATGATCTGGTCGTCGCGGATGCCGCGTTCCTTTTGGAACTGGTTGTCGCCGCACATGACGTAGCTGCCGTCTCTGCAGAAATCAATGACGCGATGCAGGACAAACTGTCCGTTGTCTCGGCGGTAAAGCGGCACATCAAAGAGATGCAGCCTGCCGTTGGGAGCACTGAGAACGACCACGTCTTCCCCATCGCGCAGCATGGGCAGCATACTGGTGCCGTTGGGCGTAAAGGTCACCGTGCCGCCGGATTCGAGCTTTTCAACGATCAGCGGCATGAGCTCTTCGAGTTGGATTTCCTTACTCGAGGACATCGGCGTCCTCCGCTTTTTTGATGAAGATATCGACGTCCGCCGCCGCCTTCTCGGGCGTTACGTCGTATTCGTCGAGCAGTGCCGCTATCAGGGACTCCCTGTCGGTACCCTGCTGCATTTTTTCAAACAGAAACGCGCCGGTCTCGTTGAGATTGATAATGCCGTTGAAGTCGAGCGTCAGCTTGTTGACCGGTACGACCACATAGGAATCCGCTACCTTGCGGAGAATAAAGTCCTTTTTGATTTTCATACAAACACCGCCTTTGGTGTTATTATAATACAATTCCATATAAATTGCAAGCAAAAAGGAGCCCCGAAGGGCTCCTGATGATGTGTGTGAGTTGATTAATACATGCCGCCCATGTCGGGTGCAGCAGGCGCTGCAATGGGAGCAGGCTCCTTGATGTCGGTGACAAGGCTCTCGGTGGTGAGTACCATTGCCGCGACGGAAGATGCGTTCTGCAGAGCGGAACGGGTGACCTTGGTCGGGTCGACGATGCCGGCAGACATCATGTCGGTGTACTCCTCGGTCAGCGCGTTGAAGCCGTAGCCAACCTTGTTCTCGCGCTTGATGTTCTCGACGATCACGCTGCCCTCGAGACCTGCGTTCGCAGCAATCTGGCGAAGGGGCTCTTCGAGCGCCTTGAGGACGATCTTCGCACCGGTCTTGGCGTCTCCCTCGAGGGTATCGACGAAATCAGCAACTGCCGGGATCGCGTTCATGCAGGCGATACCGCCGCCGGCAACGATGCCTTCCTCAACGGCAGCTTTGGTCGCCGCAAGTGCGTCCTCGATGCGAAGCTTCTTTTCCTTCATCTCGATTTCGGTGGCTGCGCCAACCTTGATGACCGCTACGCCGCCGGCGAGCTTAGCCAGACGCTCCTGCAGCTTCTCACGGTCGAAATCGGAAGTAGTGGTTTCGATCTGCTGACGGATCTGTGCGACTCTGCCCTTGATGGCAGCGGAATCGCCTGCGCCGTCAACGATGATGGTGTTCTCCTTCTCTACCTTGACCTGACGGGCAGTTCCGAGCTGATCAAGCGTGGTGTCCTTCAACTCCAGACCGAGGTCGGAGGTGATGACGGTACCGCCGGTCAGGGTGGCGATATCCTGCAGCATTTCCTTTCTTCTGTCGCCAAAGCCGGGCGCTTTGACAGCAACACAGGTAAAGGTGCCGCGCAGCTTGTTGAGTACGAGCGTAGTGAGCGCCTCACCCTCGACGTCCTCAGCGATGATCAGAAGCTTTCTGCCGGACTGGACAACGCCCTCAAGCAGCGGAAGGATCTCCTGTGTGGTGGAAATCTTTTTATCGGTGATGAGAATCAGCGGATTATCAAGTTCCGCGACCATTTTGTCAGTATCGGTGACCATGTAGGGAGCGATGTAGCCTCTGTCGAACATCATGCCCTCGACGACCTCGCTGTAGGTATCGGCGGTCTTGGACTCCTCAACGGTGATAACGCCGTCGGTGGTGACCTTCTCCATCGCCTCGGCGATCAGGTTGCCGATGAACTCATCCTGAGAGGAAACCGTAGCGACACGCGCGATATCGGCGGTTCCGGCTACCTTCTGGCTGTTCTTGATGACCGCGTCAACTGCGACGTTGACAGCGTCCGCGATACCCTTCTTAAGGATCATGGGGTTCGCGCCTGCAGTGACGTTCTTCATGCCCTCGCGGATCAGCGCCTGAGCAAGCAGCGTTGCGGTGGTCGTACCGTCGCCGGCTACGTCGTTGGTCTTGATGGAAACCTCTTTGACAAGCTGTGCGCCCATGTTCTCAAACGGGTCGTCGAGCTCGATTTCCTTGGCGATGGTCACGCCGTCGTTGGTGATCAGGGGAGCGCCGTATTTCTTGTCGAGAACGACGTTTCTGCCCTTGGGTCCGAGTGTGATTTTAACGGTATCGGCGAGCTGGTCGATGCCCTTCATGAGCGCCTTTCTTGCTTCCTCGCCGTATGCGATCTGCTTTGCCATAATGAATTACCTCCCAAAAATTATTCCAGTGTCGCGAGAATGTCGGACTGAGAAACGATGGTGTATTCCTCGCCCTCGATCTTGACGGTCGTGCCCGCGTATTTTGAAGCGATGACCTTGTCGCCTTCCTTGACATACATGGTGACCTCTTTGCCGTCGACAACGCCGCCGGGGCCTACCGCAACAACGGTGGCAAACTGGGGCTTCTCCTGAGCCGCTGAGGAAAGAATGATGCCGCTCTTGGTCTTTTCCTCGGCTTCCTCTACCTTTAATACGACTCTGTCAAGTAATGGTTTGATTGTCATAATATAGCCTCCTAAATGTTATGATACAATTTCATTAGCACTCTTGTTCCCTGAGTGCTAATACTATTGTAACCCATTTTCAGGAAATGTCAAGGGGTTTTCTTGACTTTTCTTGACTTTTCACATAATTTTCAGATTTGGGCGCTCTGGAAAGTATATGCGGCAATGGTTCGGGATATGCAAAAGGGCTCAGCCAAAGCTGAACCCTTGAATAATCAGATATCCTTGATGTCCTCCTCGTTGAGAGAAGGAATGTTGTTGTCGTCGAGCACCTTCTGGGCTTTTTCAACGTCGTCCACGCGGATGACCACGTACGCGCCGAATTCGGCGGAAGCGGTAAAGGCGTAGACATACTCGATGTTGACCTCCGCCTTGGCGAGATAGTCGAGCACGTAGCACAGAGCGCCTACCCTGTCTTCGAGCTTGGCAGCAATGACCGAGGTGGTGTTGATGATCATTTCTTTGCTCAGCACCTCGATCGTCTTGGGCGTGTCGGAGGTGATCAGGCGCAGGATACCGAAATCCTTGGTCTCGGAAATGCTCAGCGCACGAATGTTGATCTCCTCGTCGGCGATGGTTTTGAGGGTTTCATAGAGTTTGCCGGGACGGTTTTCTACAAATACGGAAATCTGTCTGATAGCCATAGTGTTTTCCCCTTTCTTGTGTCGTTCGATCAGTCGTGCAATTTGCGCTTATCAATAACGCGGACTGCCTTGCCTTCGCTGCGGGTAATGGTCTTGGGCGGTACCAGGTGTACCTTCGGGCTGATGCCGAGCATCGTGCGCATAGCGCCTTCGAGCTTGCGCTCGTTAGCGATGTTCTCGGAGATGATATCGGAGAACTTCTCGGGCGTGAGTTCAACATTGATATCGAAGGTATCGGTGTTGTTCTTGCGGTCGACGATGATCTGGTAGTTCGGGGTGTAGCCCTGCTTGAGCAGAACGGCTTCGATCTGGCTCGGGAATACGTTGACGCCGCGGATGATCATCATGTCGTCGCTTCTGCCCATCGGCTTGCACATCTTGATGAAGGTTCTGCCGCAGGAGCACTTTTCCCTGGTCAGCACGCAGATATCTCTTGTGCGGTAACGGAGCAGCGGGAACGCCTCCTTGTCCAGAGAGGTGAATACCAGTTCGCCCTTGCTGCCCTCGGGAAGCGGCTCGCCGGTTTCGGGATCGATGATCTCGGCGAAGAAATGATCCTCGTTGATATGCATACCCTTCTGTTCGCAGCACTCAAACGCGACGCCGGGACCGCTGATCTCGGTCAGTCCGTAGATATCAAACGCCTTGATGCCGAGACTCTCCTCGATATTATGGCGCATTTCCTCTGTCCACGGCTCCGCACCGAAGATACCGGCTTTGAGCTTGTTGTCCTCGGGCTTATAACCCATTTCGTGCAGAGTTTCGCCGATATACGCCGCATAAGAGGGCGTACAGCAGAGAATGGTGGAACCTAAGTCCATCATGAACTGGATCTGGCGCTCGGTGTTGCCGGACGACATGGGAAGCGTCAGGCAGCCGACCTTATGAGAGCCGCCGTGCAGTCCTGCGCCGCCGGTAAACAGACCGTAGCCGTAGCAAACCTGGCAGACGTCGTCCTCGTTGCCGCCTGCGGCGACGATTGCTCTGGCGGTACAATCCTCCCACAGATCGACGTCGTGCTGCGTATAGAATGCCACGACGCGCTTGCCGGTGGTTCCGGAGGTAGACTGGATGCGCACGCAATCCGTCAGCGGTGTAGCAAGCAAGCCGTAGGGATACGCCTCGCGCAGATCTGCCTTGGAAAGAAACGGCAGCTTGCGGATGTCGTCTACGCCCTTGATGTCCTCGGGCTTGACGCCCTTCTTGTCCATCAGGTCGCGGTAGTAAGGCACGTTGTCATAAACGTGTCTGACCTGCTTCACGATTTTTTCATTCTGGATCTTCAGAATGTCCTCGCGTGAGGCAGTTTCGATTTCGGGCTGGTAATAATTGCCCATTGGTGGTCACTCCTTTATTTTTTATTCCTTCTGATTAACCCTTATACCCTATTAATAAAAATCAGAAGTTATAACCCAATTCAAACGCTTTGAGATTGACCTCTACAAACTGAGGTTTGACGGTATTTTTGATCGCCTCGATCCACTTCTCTTTTTCGATGTGGAAATATTTGGCGAGTCTGCCCATGAGCACGATGTTGACGCTCTTGGCGTTGCCTGCCTGCTGCGCCAAGGAAAGCGCGTCGATCTCGTCGACGAAAACGCCCTTGTCACGCAGCTCGTCGAGCACGTTCTCGGGATACTGCGCCGCGCCGGTGATGACCGGCATGGGATCGATCATCTGGGAATTGACGATGATCTTGCCGTCCTTGCGGAGATTGGCGGCATAACGCGCCGCTTCGATTTTTTCAAAAGAAACGATGAAATCCGCTTCTCCCTGCGCAATGACGGGAGAATAGACGTTGTCGCCGAAGCGGACATAGGTAACGACGGAGCCGCCGCGCTGACTCATGCCGTGAACCTCGCTGACCTTGACGTCGTAGCCCTCGGCGACTAACAGAGCGCCGAGCAGCTTGCTCGCGAGGAGACTTCCCTGACCGCCTACACCGACGATCATGACATTCTTTGTTTCCATTTTATCTGTCTCCTTTCTCGATCGCGCCGAAGCGGCAGAGCTGGGTGCAAACATCGCAGCCTACGCACTGGGTAGGATCGACGGTCGCTTTCTTATCCTTGAAGCTGATCGCCGGGCAGCCGAGTTTCATGCACTGGCGGCAGCCGATACACTTGTCTTTGTTAACGGTCACAGGCGGCTTTGCCTTGACGTATTTGAGCAGCATACAAGGTCTGCGTGAGATGATCACGCTGGGAGCGTCGGCAGCAAGTTCCTCGAGGATGACCTCCTCGCATTCCTTGAGGTTGTACGGGTCGACGACGCGGACGCGCTCAATGCCGATAGAATGGCACAGCGCTTCGAGGTTGACGGCAAGCGCCGGATCGCCCTTGATATTGTAGCCGGTGGTCGGGTTCTGCTGATGTCCCGTCATGCCGGTGATGGAGTTGTCGAGAATGATAACGGTGGAATTGGAGCCGTTGTAAGCGACGTTGACGAGACCGGTCATGCCGGAATGCATGAAGGTGGAATCACCGATAACGCATACGGTCTTTTTCTCACTGTCAGCGCCGCCCGCCTTATTGAAGCCGTGCAGGCCGGAGACGGAAGCGCCCATGCAGAGCGTAGAATCCAGTGCAAACAGCGGCGCTGCGGAACCGAGGGTGTAGCAGCCGATATCGCCGAGGCAGGTGATCTTGTGCTTTGAAAGCGTATAGAACAGACCGCGGTGAGGACATCCTGCGCACATGACGGGAGGACGGACAGGCACCTCGGTTTCGAGGGTGACGTTCTCCGGCTGAGGCAGTCCGAATGCCGCGCGGATGGTGGTCTGGTTGAATTCGCCGATATTGGAAAACAACTCCTTGCCTACACAGGGAACGCCGATCGTGTTCAGATGCGTCTCGATGATGCCGTCGAGTTCCTCAACGACATAGAGCTTATCCACGTTAGCGGCGAAATCCTTGATGATCTTGGTGGGAAGCGGATTGACAATGCCGAGCTTCAAAACGGAAACGGTGTTGCCGAACACTTCCTTGACATACTGGTAGCAGGTACCGGAGCAGATGATGCCCATTTCGGTGCCGCCGATCTCGACGCGGTTAAGAGGACTGGTCTCGCCCAGCTCCGCGATCTTGCGGGTGCGTTCCTCTACGAAGGGATGTCTGCGGATCGCGTTGGCAGGCGCCATAATGTACTTCTGGGGGTTCTTCTCGTATGCAGGAAGCGCGTGCTCCTGTCTGTCCTCGAGCTCAACCGCCGCCTGGGAATGCGCGATGCGGGTACACATGCGGACGATCACGGGCGTGTCGAATTCCTCGGAGATCTCAAACGCCGCCTTGACGAACGCCTTTGCCTCTGCGGAATCGGAGGGTTCGAGCATGGGAACCTTGGCGGCGATCGCATAGTGACGGGAATCCTGCTCGTTCTGAGAGGAATGCATCGCGGGGTCGTCGGCAACGAAAATCACCATACCGCCGTTGACGCCGGTATAGGACAGCGTAAAGAGCGGATCGGCGGCGACGTTGAGTCCGACGTGCTTCATGGCACAGGCGGAACGAACACCGCGCAGAGACGCGCCGAAGGCGACCTCGCAGGCGACCTTCTCATTCGGCGCCCATTCGCAGTAGATCTCATCATACTTCGCGGCAAATTCCGTGATTTCGGTCGAGGGCGTTCCCGGATAGCTGGAAACGACCTTGACGCCGGCTTCGTAAAGTCCTCTGGCAACGGCTTCGTTGCCTAACATTAGCTTTTTCACTTGGCTTGATTCCTCCAATAACAACGGCAGTAGTATTTACTGCCGTTCGATTTCATAATTATTCAAATTATATCATAATATCAGCACAAATACAAGTGGGAACTTTGGCAATTCGCTATTTTACGACAACATTGCTCTCTCCCAGCTGATATTTCAACTCATTGATCATCACGTCATTCAGGCTGACCCACATATTCGACGGCGCTCTGACCTGCTTTTTTTCATCAGTCAGGTAGAATATCACCGGGGTGCTTCCCTCGAAAATATCCGTCACGCGCTTCGCCCGGCGGTACAGGTCGGAATACAGGCTGTCGATGCGCAGATAGAGCTTCGGCGGCTTTTGAGGCTGCTGCGGCTTTGAAGCAGGCGCGTTCTGACATTCGGCATTGGTACGCGCGCGTTCGATGCTCTCGCAGATCAACTTCGGTTCCTCGTCCTCGCGGTAGCTGAGTCTGCCGCGGATGATCACGGCGCTGCCCTGCAAAAGCAGGGAGCCTGCCTGGTTGTAGATATTCGGAAAGACGATCAGTTCCATCGTGCCGTAGCGGTCTTCGCCGGAGGAAAACGCCATCATCTTGTGATTCTTGGTCTCCTGTGTACGGACGCGGTTGATGATGCAGACGATGCAGACCGGTTTGCCGTCGGGATAGCGCTTTTCATCGGTCAGGATGTCGCCGATATGGTCGGCGTGTACCAACTCGGAAAAACGCGCGTAATCGTCCATCGGGTGACCGCTGAGGTACATGCCGGTGATCTCCTTCTCCATGCGCAGAAGTTCCTCAGGCGGAAATTCCGGCAGATCGGGCAGCTTCGGCTCGGTGGTCGCCTTGACCTCCTCGCCCATATCGAAAAAGGACATCTGACCGTGGAGGTTATGCTTCGCCTCATAGTCGAGGTCATCAAGAACGGATTTGCAGACGGCAAGCAGCTGCCGGCGGTTCGCGCCGAAGCCGTCGAGCGCACCGCATTTTATCAAGCTCTCGATCGCGCGGCTGTTCATATTCCTGCCGTGCAGCCGTTTGCAGAAATCATAGAAAGACTTAAAGAGCCCAAAACGGCGCTCGGCGATGATCTCGTCGATGAACTGCCTGCCGACGTTCTTGACGGCGAGCATTCCGTAGCGGATATCGTCGCCGCTGACGGAAAACTCGAGCATACTGTAGTTGACATGCGGCGGCAATACGCGGATGCCGAGGTTCTTGCAGTCGTTGAGATAGCCGGCGAGTTTGTTCTGGTTGTCAAGTTCAGAGGATAACAGCGCCGCCATATACTCGCGCGGATAGTGGCATTTGAGCCATGCCGTCCGGTAGGAGACATTGGCGTAGGCGGCGGCATGGGATTTGTTGAAGGCGTAACGCGCGAAGCTCTCCATCTCGTCAAAGATCGCCATTGCCGTCCGGCGGTCAACGCCGCGGCGCATGCAGCCTTCGATCAGGATATTGCCGTTGTCGTCGGTCAGACCTTCGACGAATACCTCTCTCTCCTGCTGCATGACGTCCGCCTTTTTCTTGCTCATGGCACGGCGGACGATATCCGCTCTGCCGTAGCTGTAGCCGGCAAGGGTACGGAAGATCTGCATGACCTGTTCCTGGTAGACGATGCAGCCGTAGGTCACGTCGAGGATCTGCTGCAGCAAGGGATGCTTATAGCGAACCTGCTCCGGATGATGACGGCAGTTGATATAGGTGTCGATGCTCGCCATCGGTCCCGGACGGAACAGAGAGGTAACGGCGATCAAGTCCTCGATACAGTCGGGCTTCAGGCGCATAAGGACGTTGCGCATGCCTTGGCTCTCAAACTGGAACACGCCCTCGGTGGCGCCGCGTGAAAACATGGCGAACACCTTGGGATCGTTCTCTTTGATCTGCTCCGGTGAGAATTCCGGGTGATTGCGCCTGATCTGCTTTTCCGCGTCGTCGATGACGGTGAGGTTGCGCAAGCCGAGAAAATCCATTTTAAGTAACCCGAGCTCCTCCAGCGTCGTCATGGTGTACTGGGTGACAACGTTGTTGTCGTTTTTGGACAGCGGCACATAATCGGAAACCGGCTTGTCGGTGATGACGACGCCGGCGGCGTGCATACCGCAGTGACGCGGCATACCTTCTATTTGCATGGCGCGGTCGAGCAGTTCCTTGACGTCGGGATTTTCCTCGTAGCTGCGTTTCAGATCCGGCGTGAGTTCCATCGCGCGCGCAATGGTCATATCCTTTTCAAAGGGCACGGCACGCGCACATTCGTCGATCAGCTGACGCGACATGGACATTACCCTGCCGACGTCGCGGATCGCCTGTCTGCCGCCCATGGTTCCGAAGGTGACGATCTGGGAGACGTGATCCTCGCCGTATTTGCGGATCACGTAGTCGATGACCTCTCCCCTGCGCACCTTGCAGAAGTCGATATCGAAGTCCGGCATACTGACGCGCTCCGGATTGAGAAAACGCTCAAAGAGCAGATTGTATTTGATCGGGTCGATCTCGGTGATACCGATGCAGTACGCCGCGATGGAACCGGCGCCGGAGCCTCTGCCGGGGCCTACCGGAATGCCGTTCTGCTTGGCGTACTGGACAAAATCGTTGACGATGAGGTAGTAATCGACAAAGCCCATGCGCGAGACAACGCCGATTTCCATTTCCAGACGGTCGATCAGACTCTTGTCGGGGTGTTCACCGTAACGGCGGTGTAATCCCTCATAGCACTGACGGCGGAAATAGGTCAGGTGATCCTCGTGTGTCGGCACCTCAAAATGCGGCAGCTTGCGCTCGCCGAAGGTGAATTCCACCTGACAGCGCATGGCGATATCGTGGGTGTTTTCCAGCGCCTGCGGATAACGCGCGAATACCTGTCGCATTTCTTCCTCGGTTTTGAGATAGAATTCGTCGGTCTGGAACTCCATTCTGTCCGGGTCGTCCAATGTGCGGTTGGTCTGGATACAGAGCAGGAGACTGTGCGTCTTGCAGTCCTCCTGCTCAATATAATGGCTGTCGTTGGTCGCGACAAGCCCGACGCCGATCTCGTCGGCGATACGGACTAAATCGGGCAGGATACGGCGCTGATCGTCGATCCCGTGATCCTGTAACTCGATGAAGAAATTCTCCCTGCCGAAAAGGTCGCGGTAATAGAGCGCCTTGTCTCTGGCGGCAGGGTAATCGTTTGCCGTCAGCTTGCGGGGGATCTCTCCGGCAAGACAGGCGGACAGGCAGATCAAGCCCTCGTGATATTGCTCCAACAGCTCGTCGTCCACGCGCGGTTTGGAATAAAAGCCCTCGGTAAAGCCCTTGGAAACCAGCTTGATCAAGTTCCGGTAACCGGTGTTGTTCTCACAGAGCAATACCATGTGATAGTATTTATCCATGCCGGATGTCTTGTCAAACCGCGAACGCGGCGCGACATAGACCTCGCAGCCGATGACGGGATGGATCCCCTCTTTTTTGCAGGAGCGGTAGAAATCGATCACGCCGTACATCACGCCGTGGTCGGTGATAGCGAGAGAATCAAAGCCCTTTCGCTTGGCTGCCGCCGCGAGTTCCTTAATGCGGCACGCCCCGTCGAGCAAGCTGTATTCAGTATGAACATGAAGATGTGTAAATGACATGTCAATCTCCTGTGACCTGCGCGGTCACGCTGCCGTCGCTCAGGGTAAGCGTAAACCGGTCGCCCGTTTGCAGTTGGGCGACTTTTGTCAGCACCTCGCCGTCTTTCTCGGCAACGGAATAACCGCGTGCGAGAACTGACATCGGATTCAAGCCCTCCAGCTTGGCGGCATACGAGCGCAGGCTATGATCGGCGCCGGTGAGTTTTTCGTTCATGGCGCTGTCGAGCCGCGCTTCAAGCAGACGTATTTCGCCGTCATAGCGATTTAGTTCTTTCTCCGGCGAAAGCGCCACTATCATGCGCTCCATATCTTTGATAATTTTCGAATTTTCGGTATAGATCGTCTTGACGACGGCGTTGATGTTGCGGTGCAAGGCGTTATAATAGTTCATCAGCTCCGTCTTGTCCGGCACGGCTAATTCTGCCGCTGCCGAAGGGGTTGGCGCTCTTGTATCGGAAACAAAGTCGCAGATCGTAAAGTCCGTTTCGTGTCCGACAGCTGATATCACGGGCGTACGGGCAGCGTAGATCGCTCGCGCCAACTGCTCGTCGTTGAACGCCCACAAATCCTCGGTGGAACCGCCGCCGCGACCGATAATAATGGTGTCGCACTCTCCGGATGCGTCCAACTCCTGCACTGCCTTCGTCAGCTGGGCAGGCGCTGCATCTCCCTGTACCTGAGAAGGATAGAGAATGATATCGACGCAGGGAAAACGGCGTGTGAGGATGTTGAGGATATCCTGCACTGCCGCTCCGGTCGGGGAGGTAATCACGCCGATGGTTTCCGGAAAACGCGGGATCGGCTTCTTGTGTGCTTCGTCAAACAAACCCTCATCGCTCAGGCGCTTTTTGAGCTGCTCATAAGCGAGATTCAGGGCGCCCAGTCCGTCCGGCTGCATGTCCTCGATGATGATCTGATACTTGCCCTGCGGCGGATAGACCTCGATCTTGCCGCGGCAGAGCACCTTCATGCCGTTTTCGGGTTCAAAGCGCAGCGCTTGCGACATGCCGGCAAAGAGCGTCGCATTGATCACGGCTTCCTTGTCTTTGAGGACAAAGTAATGGTGCTTGCCTCGCTTGAAGCCGCCGAGCATACCGGATATTTCACCGGAGACGAGCACGGTCATCAGACGCGGATCGCCTTCGAGGATATTTTTGATGTACTGCGTGAGTTGTCCGACCGTGAGTATCGGCGGTTTGGTTATCTTTGGAGTGTACATAGCGACTTCCTGTAGCACAAATACGCGATGCCTGCCGCGTTGTCCGTCGAGAAGGACGGTTCGGCAAAGACCGCGTTGTATTTTTCTTCAAAAGAATTTTTGATGATGGTATCGGACATCACGCCGCCGGCGTAGACTGCAGACATGACGCCGTATTTTTCAAATATCGCCTTGGTCATTTGATCGAGCGTCGCTCGGATGTATTCGAGACAGAAGGCGGCGATATAGGGCTTGTCCTTTCCCTCGCGCATGAGCTTTTGACAGAGGTTTTCCACGCCGCTCAGACAGCAGTCGCAGCCCTTTACTGTCGGTCTGGCTTTTACGGGGGTATCGTTTTGCAGGGCTAGTTGTTCGAGCTCTTTGCCGCAGGGGAAGTGCAGCCCGAGCATGAGCCCAACCCTGTCGATCGCCTGTCCGGCGTTGAGGTCAAGCGTTCGGGCAGCGAGTTCCAGCGAAAAGCCGCAGTCCTCGCCGTGCGCGATCACCGCTTCGGTAGTGCCGCCGCTGACGTGAAAAGCGAGGAAGGTCTCGCGGAACAGATCCGTCCTGCCGGCGCTGAACAATGCCGCCGCGATATGTCCTTCCTGATGCGAGAACGTGTGAAGCGGGATTTTGAGCGCAGCGGATAAAATTTTTGCCGTGTTTTCTCCGACGGTGAAACACGGCATGTAGGAGCCTTCCACCGGACGCGGTCTGGACGACACGCCGATGGCGGCTATCTGGCTTGTATCAACAGGCTCCACCAACTCGGCAAACAATGCGTGCAGCTGAGCGGTATGATGAAACACCGCGTCGCTCTGGCGCAAACCGAGCTGACCTTCTTTTACAGGCAACAGGCGCTTGCACTGGCGCAGTAGCCCGGTCTCGCTGTCATAGAGCGCAGTGGAGGTGGTGTAGTTGGAGGTGTCGATGCCGAGGTACAGACTCATGACTGTTCCTCTTTCGCGCGGACAACGGAGCCGAGAATGCCGTTGACAAAGCCGCTCTCGTCGATCGTGTATTTTTTGGCGAGCTCGACCGCCTCATTGACGGATACCGCGTCGGGGATGCTCTCCAGATAGGTGATCTCGTACACCGCCAGACGCAGGATCGCCAGCGACGGACGCGATATGCGGCGAAGCGTCCAGCCCTTTTTGAGATATTTGGAAATGATCGAGTCGATCTCGTCCTGACGCGCTTCAATGCCGGTCACGACCGCCTGCGCATAGCCGCAGACGCCGCCGCGGAAGATCTCGCCGTTGTCGTCGATGGTGTTTTCCAGCGGTTCTTCGTCAAAGGATTTGGAAAACAAGAGCATGAACGCCTGCTCTCTGGCTTCACTTCTGGTCAGCTGAACATTTTCTTTTTCTGTTTCACACATAGCGATACCAACTTTACATAGTTTTCTAGTTTATATTATAACACAGGTGCGCTGAGTTGTAAACAGAAAAATACCGGGAGCATTTGCCCCCGGTATGGCTACGGCGCGCCGACGATAGAGATGTTCTCGTAGCTTACGTCGTAGTGCGCCGTCACCGCGTCGTCTATCACCAGCGCCGCCTTGTCGTCCAACTCCTTTGCCGGCACAATGACCGTTACGCCCTCGTCGCTGATGCAGCACAGGCACTCCGAAAAGCCTTTTGCACGGATGATGCTCTCGATGCTGTCCTGAATCGTAAAGTTTTTGAGCATTTGCTCCGCGTCCTTCTGCGCTTCGCTGCGCTCGTCCTCGCCGGTATCTTCCAGCCTGAGCAGCTCCTTTGCCTCATCTATCACCTTATCCTGCATACTCTGGCGCTTGGTGCGCTCGGAGGCAAAATAGTTGCGTTCCTCCTTGGACAGCGCTGCGGCGTCGACCGCTTCGTCAGCGGTGGAAGCGACCGTCGCGTTGACATAGGACGCGGCGCCCAGTTCCTTTGCCGACGCGGACGGATGAGAGGTAAACTGCCAGTTGACATAGACCGCCGCGCCGAGGGCTAAGAGTATCGCCGCTGAGATGATGTACTTCTTCTGAAATTTCATAGCATGACCGACCTTTATTCTGATAATTTTGTAATACATACCTTTGCCGCGGAGAGATCGAGCGCCTTTGTCACCGCTTCGGTCACCCGCTCTACCACCACAGGCTCGTCACCGCCTTCGCATAACACCAGCACGCCGCGTATCAACGGCGCGACTTCCTTGGTTTTGGTGGTGCTGTCGCGCAGATAGACATATTCCACGCTGTTTTCCATGGTCAGCAGCACCTTCGTCTTGCCTGCTCCCTGAATGTGCGCTATCACCTCTTCCAGATCGCTTTCCAGCTCCTCGCTGTAGGCTTTGACCGAAAAAGCGTCGTCCTGTTTTCCGGTAATGCCGCCGAAATCCAGACTGGAGAAAAATATCAGCGCGATCCCGACGACGCCGGCGATAATCATCAGCCGGATCGTCCAGCCCTTTTCTGTCAGCGCCTTCAAACGCTTTCTGAATTTGCTTTCATCCATTTTTTTACTCCGTGATGACGCTCGGCGTGATGCCGAAATGCTGAACGGTCAGATCGGAGATGAAGTCCGACAGACCGAAATCGCTTTCGTCTATATATATGCTGACGGAGGCGATCATTATGCTTCTTTCTTCCGCTGCCGAGAGAATAACGCTGACCGACTGCGGCTCGATACCGTTCTGGTTCAACAGCGCCGTCAGCGTTTGTTCGAGGTTAAAGCGCGTCTGGGCGATCAGCTTTTCCTGATAGGCTTCGTCCGCCGTGGCGGTCAGGTCGCTGTAGCTCGGATAGGCTTCTATCGACGGATGGATGTTTTTCACGGCGTTCACCGTCGGGACGATCATCGCACAGACCATGAACGCGCCCATAACCAGGGTGAAGATCTTCTTTGTGCCGCCTTCGGTGATGAATGATGAAGCCAGCGAACCGATCAGCGCGGCGGCACAGGCGGACAGCACGACCGTATTCAGCCCACTCATGACGAACCTCCGACGGTAAAGACCGCCGCTGTCGCAATGATAAACACAGCGCTGATACTCAGCAGGACCGCCAGCATGACGGAGAAAACGTCCGCCAGACCGTTCAGCAGCCCGGCGCCGCGGGATAGATTCAGCGATTGCGCCATAGCTCTGCCG
>CAMKSB010000019.1 GCA_946415335.1 uncultured Clostridia bacterium | reverse complement strand
ACTATGATGTTTTCTATACTGTTGACATGTTTCGTCTGCTTAATTCTGTTGAGACAGTGGTATTAATGACAAATCAAAGTTTGTGAAAGAGAAGAAAATGGAAATCGTCGAAAAGATTATCAGCTACCTCAAGGAGACATATTCGCCTGACGCCATCATCATTTATGGCTCATTTGCCGACGGAAGCGCGAACGAGCACAGCGATTTTGACGCGCTTGTTATCGCAGACCGTGACAAGATGCATGATTCATCTGTCATAGACGGTACGATTCTTGATGTTTTCGTTTATCCGTCCAATACATTCCGGTCTGTGTATAATCCGGAAGAGTTTGTCCAAGTCGCTGGCGGAAAAATCGTTCTGGACAAAAACGGCGCCGCCCACCGGTTACAGAAGCAGGTTCTTTCTACCATTGAACACACGCAGAAAAAAACCGCGGATGAAATCCGGCAGGAGATCAGCTGGTGTGAGAAGATGGTTTTAAGAACCATGCGTCATGACGCCGAAGGGTATTACCGTTGGCATTGGGTGTTGACAGACAGTCTGGAGATATACTGTGATATTCAAGGATTTCGTTATCTCGGTCCCAAAAAAACGCTGCGTCTTATGGAACATGCCGACAAGGAAGCTTTCCGGATATACTCTGAGGCTTTGAGGTATTTTGAACGGGAACACCTGTCAGAGTGGATATCGTATTTAAAGCGACTTTCATCAATTACAAAATAAAAAGCGGCTCTGCTGACAAGCTAAACAAAGCAAACCAAGAAAGGAAGGTATATTCCTATGAATATGAATCAAAACGAACAGGTGCTTTCCCTGATGGAGAAAGCGAAGCAATCGCAGGAAAGCGGCGACTTCAATAACGCCTACGAAACCTACCGCGAGGCGGCGCAGATGGGCAGCGACGAGGCGATGATGGCGATCGCGCGGCTGTTCCTGCACACCTCCTTCCGGCAGGAAAACAGGAACGACTGGGCGAAGCTCGCGCTGACCGGCGCGCCGGTATTGCCGTGGGATATGCACAGCGCCGCCGGGCAGAATCTCGAAGGGGCGCTCTACTGGGCGAAGAAGGCTGCCGAGGCAGGCAACGCCGAGGGCTGTTGTCTCGCCGGCAACATGCTTTGCCGCGGCATTGGCTGTCAGCCGAATCCCGAAGCGGGCATCCTCTTTCTCAAAGCGGCGCGCAGCAAGGGTGTGGAACGCGCGCAGGATCTGCTCTACATCTTCCAGCCCGGCAAGATCAGCCTGGCGGATTCCGATTACACCGAGACCCTCGCCCAGCTGGATACCGCGCTGAAAACAGAGAACCCCGACGCATTCAGAATGTACTACGCGCTGAAAAAGGGCAACGAGCGCCAGCTCGCGAAGCTCGGCTATGTGCTGACCGCCGCCAAGAACCGCGGCAGCCTGAACGCCTCGCTGATCCCCACCGTCGTCAGCCCGTCCGGCATCCCGAATCTGCCGGCAGCGCCCAAGCGCGGCAATTATGCTACCTTTGTCCGCTTCAATTTTGACGCATTCACCGACGAGCGGCCGCTGATCCTGTTTTCGTCGGATATCGCGCCGGATCGTCTGATCACCTGCCTGCACCGCGCCGAGATCGTCGGCACGGCAAAATACCGCTCCCCTGCCTTCGGATGGCTGCAGGAGGAAAAATCCGCGCTGCTGCTGCGCCTTGACCGCGCTTTGCCGGCTCCCGCCGAAGAGCTGAAACAGGTCGTCAGCGATTTCTCGCTTTTGGAGGAGGAGTACGAGCCCGACAACATCGCCTTCTTCACGGAAAACGGCGAGAAGGAATACAGCGTTGAGATCGCCTGCCTGAACGGACTGGATGTGGACATCCTGTTCCGCTACACCATCGGCGGCTCAGGCGACGTCAAGCGCTATTTTTCGCCGCGTTTGCTCTCGCTGGCGCTCAACGAACCGGACGAGAATACTGTCAGCGAGGTAGACTATCATGGATAATCTGAGGCAGATCGAGCTGGACACCCCGCAGGGCAAAAAACAACTTGCCGTCCTCTGCGGCGATATCAGCGATTTAAGTGAGGAACTGGACGTGCTGACCATATCCGCCTTTCACCGCGATTACGCGGCGGTTCCCCATACGCTTCTCGGCGCCCTTGACCAAAACGATATTAACACCGCCCTGCTATCCGCGGAACCCTTCATTGATTTGCGGACGACCGCTAACATCTGGCTTTCACAGGAAATAGAGACAGCGCGTCTTCCCATCAGACGCATCGGATGTATTGAGTCACCCCCGTTATTCTCATCCGGCGACAGAACAGCCATCCTGCTCAAAGAGATACAGGCGTATTTTCACATGCTGGAAATCGCTTCCCTGAGCGGCGTTCCGATTCGCACACTGGCGATGCCGGTGATCGGCGGCGGCAATCAGCATATCGATTCCGAACTGGTAATGATCCCGATCCTCAACGAGTGCTTACGCTTTCTCAAACAGGACGAGCAGATCCGCCGCATTTTCATCATCACCAGAAACCGCGGACAGGCGGAAGCGTTTGCCGCCACGCTGGAGCAGTCCTATCACCTCATGCAGAACCGGCAGCCTGCCGAGGAAGAAAAGAAACAGCTCGCCTTCATCAGCTATTCCTCGGCTGACCGCAACGTCGCCGACAACCTCTGCGCCAAGCTCGAAGCCAGAGGGATACCGGTCTGGTATGCGCCGCGCAATATCCACTCCAAGGACTACGCTTCCGCGATCGTACAGGCGATCTCGGAATGCAGTCACTTCGTCGTAATCCTCAGCAAGCACAGCCTTGCTTCCGAACACGTTCTCAACGAAATCGACCTCGCTTTTCAGGAGCTGAACCGCAAAATCGCCTTTCTGCCGCTGAAAATCGACGAAGAAGAGCTCGGTCCCGCTTTCAAATACTATCTCTCCCGTCAGCACTGGATGGACGCGCACGTACCGCCGCTGGAAAAGCGTCTGGAGGAATTTGTCAGCCAGTCCTTCCCCATCAATTAACCGGAGGTACTTCACATGATTATCGACACGCACGCGCATATCGGATCGCTGCTGAATTTCAACATGACCGTCGGTCAGGTGCTGCGCTCCATGGAGCGTTTCGGCATTGACTTTTCGCTTGTCAGCAATATCGAGGGAGCCGAGACCGACCATCAGGGCAATCCGGTACCGCCGAAATTTTCCGTTCCGCAAAACGAACTGCTGCGCAGAACACTGGCAGCCACCGCCTGCGCGCCCGACAAGATCGGCGTGCTGCCGTGGATGCGGATCCGCAACGAACTGCCCGACAGAGAATTCAAAAAGCTGATCGACGAGAACCGTTCCCGTATCTTCGGCTTGAAGCTGCATCCCTTCCACGCCAGAGTCGCGCCGGACGAGGAACGGCTGGAACCGGTCTACCGGCTCGCCGCGGAATATGACCTGCCGGTCGTCTCCCATACCGGCGGCTGTGAGGAAGCGATGTCGCCCCATCTTTACAACGCCGCCAAGCGCCATCCGGAACTCAACTTTGTGATGGTACACATGGATCTGGGCACCGACAACCGCCAAGCGCTCGATCTGCTCGGCGAACTGCCCAACCTCTACGGCGACACCACCTGGGTACCCATCACCACCACCCTTGAAGCCATCCGCCGCTGGGGAGTCCAAAAAATGCTCTTTGGCACCGACAACCCCATCGACGGCGAGGAAACCCTGCTGCACAATCCTATCGGCGAGCGTTCGCTCTATCAGCAATACTTCCACGAACTGAGAGAATTGCTCCCCGACGAAGCCTACCAACATCTGATGCACAAAAACGCCGAAAGGATCTTTCACCTGATATGATACGACAATATTCCATTTTTCCCGAAAAAATGAAGTGTTTCAGCGGCAGTATGCTCAAGGTGCTCGCCATGGTGACGATGATCATCGACCATGTCGGCTCTCATCTGGTCGACCGCAGCATTATCATTTTTGAAACCGAGACCTATACCCTCACCCTCTACCGCCTCATGCGCGATATCGGCAGGCTGGCGTTCCCGCTGTTCTGCTTCCTGCTCATCGAGGGCTACTTCCACACGCGCAATAAAGTCCGCTACGGCGTGAGTCTGGGCGTGATGGCGGCGATCTCGGAGATCCCCTTCGACCTGGAACACCAGAACAAGCTATTCGACCTGCACGGTCAGAACATCTTCTTCACCCTTCTGCTGGGCTATCTGGCGATCTGCGCCGTCGAGCAGTGGAAGTCCAAGCACCCCATTCTGCTGATCCCGGTGCTGATCGGCATTATGTTGGCTGCCGGCTTCGGTCTGGTGGATTACGGTGTATTCGGCGTCGCGTTCATCGTGGTGCTCTACGCCCTCAGACAAAATGAGTTTTTCCGGCTGTTCAGCGCCTTTTTGCTCGGAAATCCGCGCTTTGTCATGCTCGCCTTCCTGCCGATGTCGCTCTACAACGGCAAACGCGGCTTCATCAAGGGAAAATTCCTCAAATACGCCTTCTATGCGATCTATCCGGTACACATCTTCATCATTTATCTGTTGAAGCTGCACTGGGGACTGTTTCAGTAATAACAAACCGGCAGGGAAATTCCTGCCGGTTGCAGTTTGTCGCAAAACTATATTTCATATTATATATTGAGTAATTTTTACGTAGGGGCGGACCAATGTGTCCGCCCGCGGGAGATTGTCAACTTTTCACACAAAACCGACAATCCATTAGACATAAACGTTTCGGGCGGACACACGGGTCCGCCCCTACAATGATTATCCAAAAACTCGTTTGCGCTTTTTCTTCAGTCAGAAACCGGCAGGGAAATCCCTGCCGGTTGTTGTTATGTGATATTTCGTCGGTGGAACAGACGGGCGTCTGCTTTTGGGGAAATGATCGGCGTGTCAAGGTGAAAGAACGCTTTCATCACGACATGGTAGATCGCGTTGATAACGATGGAGGTCAGCAGCGTCAGCACCAGCAGCCAGAGGTAGATCAGTGTGGAATAGCGCGGCAGCACCACGATAGCGGTCGCGAAATAATACGCCCAGAGGGTGTGGGTGAGCCAGATGTTGGTCGAATGGACGCTGAAAAAGCCAAACACCGCCGACAGCCGCTTCATCGGATAGAGCAGCGCCGCGGATGAAAAGACGAACAGCGGCGCAATGATGAAGTCAAGGCGCATGGAATTCGGATCCTTGATCAAAATCATACGCAGCGCGACGGAAGCCGCCAGAATCAGAAGGTTGAACAGCACCGTCGCCCGGCGGCTGTAGAGCAGAAAGAACCGGTACAGATCGAACCGGGCGCAAAATACGCCTGCGACGAACGCCAGCACGCCGAACACGGACAAGAGATAATGCAGATAGTCCGCAATAAAGGTCAGCGCCGGGTTGAGCCTGCCGTAACGGTCAAACAGCCAGACGGCGGCAAAGACCGCCGCCAAAAGGATGGCTGCGAGGACTTTGCGGCTCAGGCGGTTCTTTTGAAAAACGCTGACGATCAACGGCGCGACCAGCAGGATCAGGACATAGAGGCAGACGAACCACCATTCGTTGATCTCGGCGTAATTGCCGGTCAGCAAGCCGAAAATCGTCCGTGCGTCAAGCTGAAAGAAGCCCGTCGCGAGACCGATCGGCAAGGCGAGCAGCGCGATGATCCAGTAGTTGATCATAAAGCGCAGCAGCTTTTTGAGGGTTTTCCGGTACATGGCGAGCAGCGAGGTCTCTTTTTCCAGCGAACAGTACAGCCCGATGCCGGACAAAAACAAAAAGATGGCGACGCAGAGCTTGGCGAATACCGCGATCTTGTTTTCCGGGTCAAAGCTGCCGAAGCGCAGCAGCGAGACGTAATTGCCGCCGATCCTCTCCGGAATGACGAACAGGTGGTGATACACCATCAGCAGAATGGCGATCCCCTTGGCGATTTCCGTGTGTTTTTTTGTAAACGTACCGCTTGCCACCGCAGAACCCTCCTTCCCGAATATTCCTGTTATAAATGATTATCTCCGAAAATGCAGCACGGCTGATCCGGGGCTTTGCCTGAATCAGCCGTGAATTGTGTGGTATTGCCTTTATTTGTATCTTCTGCCGCCGTTGGACTTGGGCTTGTCGTTTGACTTAAAGCCGTCGCCGTAATCGTTGGGCGCGTAGGTTTCGCCCTGCGAAGCACCTGCGGTTTCGGTCTTGAACTTCTTCCTGCGAGCGACCGCCGAAGCGATCAGGTAGATGAAGCCCGCGAGACTCAGCGCCAGACAAACGCCGCCGGCGATCACGATCCAGTGACCGTTGTCCTCCTTGGCGGTATTGTTCTGAATGAAGGAGAAGTCGCCGCTGCCGTCGTCCTCCACGGTACCGGCATTTTTGAGCTTGGAGGCAATGTCGCCCCAGTCGTTCTTGGAGAGCTCCTTGTCGTCGATCTTCTTGCTGTCGGTATCATAGAGCGCTGCGGAAGGCGCGATATTCTTGGGCGGCACATAGCTCTGTCCGCCGCCGACGTAGATCTCCTGCGGGTTGGACACAGCGTTGCCCTCGCTGTCGTAGTAACTGCCGTTGCCGTTGCTGCTGCCGCCGTCATCGTTGCCGCTTTCCTGCGGCGTTGCGGGATCGGAATAGGCAGGCTCATAGGGAGCGTCCGTGTACTCCGGCACGTAGGGGGCCTCCGTTGAGACCGGATCATCCGGCACGTAAGGCTCCTCCGTCGGGGAAGGGGCAGGGGTTTCTCCGCCGCCGCCCGGCTCTGTCGCGACCGGCTGCTCCTGATGTTCCTGTTCGGCATACGCGGTAAAGCTGAATACGCTCAGCGCCATCAGTACCGCGGAAATGGCTGCAATGAATCTGATTTTCGTCATGCAATCCTCCTTATCGCGAGGAGCTTACCCCTCAGCCTTGGAGCTGTCGCTGCCCTCGGACTCGCTGCTTTCGGCGGTCGTGGTGGGCTTCTCTGCTACGAAGAACATCTTGGGATCGTAGCTGTCAACAGCCGCGTTCTTTTCGTATTTGAGTTCTTTGATGAGGTCTTTGATATAGGTCTTGAAATCGTCGGTCTTCATGTTGGTGAGAACCTCGGAACGGTTGGAAGCGCTCTCGAGATAATCCTTGGCGATCGCCGTGATATCCTTCTTGTATACCAGATAGATCATCGCGCTGTCGCCCTCGCCCACCTTAACGGTAGCCGCCTTGCCGCTGTCGAGCTTTTCGATCTCGGCCTTGAGCTCGTCGCCTGCGGAGAAGTTCTTCAGAAGCTCGGTGTTGTTCACAACAGAATCGGTGCTGAGACCTTCCGCCTCGGTGTAAGCCTTGGTAACGTCGTCAAACGCCTTGCCGCTGTTGAGATCCTTGACCATACCGTCGAACTTGTCGGTGATCTGCTTGATGGCGTCCTCGGAAAGCGCGACGTTGTTGGTAGTACCGGCTTCGTCGGTGCTGGACTCGTAGAGGTTCGCGGAAAGATAGCCGTAATCGACATAGTTCTCGTTGAAGAACTTTTCGAGCTCAGCGTCGGAGACCTCCTGGGAACCGCCCTTTTCGTAGAGCGTGTTGAAGAGCACCTGCTGCATGGCGGGTACCTCGGAGGCAGCGTACTTGTAGCTGTCAAAGGAAACGCCGTGGGGCTCCAGCTCCTTGCTCATCGGCATCACATAGCCGTAGTTGGCGTAGGGACCGACATTCCAGTTGGTCTTAGCCTGCTCGTCAGCCGCCTGTAAGGTCGCGGAATCCACGGTAGCGCCCTCGTCCTTGAGGCCCTTTTCGACTGCCAGCGCGGTGAGCGTCAGCTCCTCCGCCTTGTCCTTCATCCACTGACGGGCGACCGCCGTATTGCCGTCGTCGTCGGTGATCTCGAGGTCGAGCCACTTGTCGTTGGTGCCGTCGTAATCGTCGAGCTTCTTCGCGTATTCCAGCGCTTGCTGATAGGCAACGTCGAGGTTGTAGATATATACGCCGATAGCCAGCTCCTTATCGCTGGTCTTGTAGGACCACTGCTTTTGAAGACTGCAGCCGGAGGCGAATACTGCGGAAAACACCATCAGAATCGCCAGAAGCAGTGAACCGATTTTAACTGCCTGTTTCATGTTTTTATACCGTCCTTATATTAAGTTTGTCCCACTTATGCAAAATGCGTATGGGTACGTACCTTACAAGTATACACAATTTTTCCGTCAATGTAAATATTTAATTAAAAATTTGTGCAAATTTTTATTTTTTTCGCTTGCTGATGCCGAAAATCTGTTTGAGCATGCTCACGGAATCCGTTCCCGGCGGACATTTTACCGTCAGATAGGGCTTTGCTCCGGCATTGAGCTGCGCTTTGCCGCCGACGGCGATCAGCAGATCGGCGACAGCCGGCGACTTGATCTCCTTGACATAGAGCAGGAGGCTGCTGTCGTTCTGGCGTATCTCGTACACACCCATGGCGTGGGCGCGGTTGCGGACAAGGGCGATCTCGATGAGTCCGAGCACGGACGGCGGCACCTTGCCGTAGCGGTCGCGCAGCTCGTCGCGCACGTCGTCGGCGTCCTCGACGCTGCGGATGTCCGCGATGCGGCGGTAGGCGTCGAGCCGCAGGGTGAGGCTCTCGATATATTCCTCCGGGATGTGCGCGTCGACGGAGATGTCGATCAGGCAGTCGAGGTCGTTGTCCTTCTTGATCTCGCCGCGTTCCTCGCTGACCGCTTCGCCGAGCAGCTTGAGGTACATGTCGTAGCCGACGCTCTCCATGTGGCCGTGCTGCTGACCGCCCATGATGTTGCCGGCGCCGCGCAGTTCGAGGTCGCGCATCGCGATTTTGTAACCGCTGCCGAATTCCGTGTATTCGCGGATCGCGGCAAGGCGTTTCTGCTGCATTTCGGTGAGCACCTTGTTCTTGCGGAAGGTGAAGTAGGCGTAGGCGCGTCTGGCGCTTCTGCCGACGCGGCCGCGCAGCTGGTGAAGCTGGGAAAGTCCCATGCGGTCGGCGTTTTCGATGATCAGGGTGTTGGCGTTGGGCAGATCCACGCCGGTCTCGATGATGGTCGTGCAGACGAGGATATCCATCTCCTGTTCGAGCATGGCGCGCCACACCTCGCTGAGCTCGTTCTCCTTCATCTTGCCGTGACCGACGGCGATCCGCGCGTCGGGGATCGCTTCCTGCAGCGCGGCGGCGCAGCGGTCGATGGATTCGACGCTGTTGTGCAGATAAAAGACCTGACCGCCGCGGCGCAGCTCGCGCCGGATCGCTTCGTGGATCACCGCGTCGTCGTGTTCGAGGACGTAGGTCTGCACCGGCTGGCGGTTGACCGGGGCTTCCTCGATCACGCTCATGTCGCGCAAGCCGCTCATCGCCATGTTGAGAGTACGCGGAATGGGCGTCGCGGAAAGGGTGAGCACGTCGACGTGCTTGACAAGCTCCTTGAAGCGTTCCTTCTGCGCCACGCCGAAGCGCTGTTCCTCGTCGATGATCGCGAGACCGAGGTCGCGAAACACCACGTCCTTCTGCACCAGACGGTGGGTGCCGACGACCATATCGACCTCGCCGCGTTTGAGGCGTTCCAAAATATCCTTCTGCTGCTTGGCGGTACGGAAGCGCGAGAGCAGTTCCACGCGGATGGGGTAGCCGTCAAAGCGGCGCGTGACGGTCTGGTAATGCTGCCACGCCAAAATCGTCGTCGGGCAGAGCAGGGCGCACTGCTTGGAATCCGCGACGCACTTAAAAGCAGCTCTCAGGGCGACCTCCGTCTTGCCGAAGCCGACGTCGCCGCAGAGCAGTCTGTCCATGGGGATCGCGCGTTCCATGTCGTGCTTGATCTCGCGGATACACACCAACTGGTCGGGCGTTTCCTCATACTCAAATCCGGCTTCAAAGTCGCGCTGCCACTCGTTATCGCCGGAAAAGGCGTAGCCCTTGACCTTCATACGCGCCGCGTAGAGCGCGATCAGCTGCTTGGCGATATCCTTGACCGAGGACTTGACCTTGGCTTTCGCGCGCTGCCAGTCGCCGGAGCCGAGACGGCTCAGCTTGACGCGCGTGTCCTCGTGCGGTCCGATGTATTTGGCGACCATGTCCAGCTGGGTGACGGGCACATAGAGCACGTCGCCCTTGGCATAGTCGATCTTGATGTAATCCTTGACGACGCCGTGGGTGTCGATCTTGCGGATGCCGCTGAAAACGCCGATACCGTGGACGCTGTGTACCACGTAATCACCGGCGGTCAGCTCCGCGAGGCTGTAGATCTCCTGACCGTCCTTTTTCTTCCGGCGGCGCTTTTTCTCCGGGCGTGCCGTGTTCATGCCGTAGGAGATCAGGAAGAATTTCTCCGCAGGCAGCTCAAAGCCGGCGCTCAGCGCGCCGGGCATGACCGTGACCGTGCCGGGCATCGCCTGTTTGAGCGAATCGGCGTAGTCGGCGGCAAAGCCGTCGTCCTTGAGGTTCCGGCAGAGGTTTTTCGCGCTCTTTTCATTGCCGGCGAGGATCACGCCGGCGCTCTGATAGGTCAGCATACCGCGCAAGTCCTCGGCGAGCTGGCTGTAAGCGCCCGTCCACTGGGAAAGCTGCTTGACGTTGAAGGAGAAGATGTCGTCGAGCCGCAGTTCGATGCTGCCGTGGACAAAGCCCTCGAGCAGCAGTACGCCGTGCGCCTGCAGGAGCTCCATGCTCTCGGCAAGCGTCAGCGTAAAGCGGTCGCAGCCCTTGCAGAGAAAGCCGTCCTCAAACCCCTGTTTGAGCAGCTCGGCGTTCTGGAAATCCATCGCCTTGCCGCGTTCGCGGACGTTGCTGTACTCCGAGAGGAAAAACAGCGCGTTGCGGTCAAAATAGTCAAAAAGGCTTTCGGGCTTGTCGTAGATCTGCCCGATGAATTTGTCGATGTTGGAGAGGTTCGTGCCGCAGCGGAGCTGCTCGGCTTCGGTGTAGAGCTTCTGCTTGGCTTTGGCGGCGTACTTGCCGCGCAGCTTGCCGGCGAGAGCGTCGATCCTGTCCGCGAGTTCATTGCGGTTCCCGACGACCAGCTCCGCCGAGGGGGTCAGGCGCACTTTTCCGGCTTTTTTGAAACGGCGCTGGGTGTCGAGGTCAAAGAAACTCAGATCGGAGATCTCGTCTCCCCAGAATTCCGCGCGGACAGGGTGTTCCGCGTCCGGCATGAAAAAGTCGAGGATGCCGCCGCGCAGGGAGAACTGGCCGCTGCCTTCTACCGCGTCAAAGCGCTCGTAGCCGAGCAGCGTCAGCGCCCGGACAGCTTTGTCGAGCGACAGCTCTCTTCCCTCTTCCAGCTCCAGCACCGCGTCGCGCAGGACGGACTGCGGCACCGTCAGCTGACAGGCGGCGTCCAGACAGGCGATCGCCACGTCGCATTCGCCGTCGAGCAGTTTTAAAAGCACCTTGAGCCGCTCGTGTTCGTATTCATGCGAGCGGCTTTCAAAATCGAGGAATGTGTAGTCCCTGACGGGATAAAAATAGGCGCGCAGTCCCATGGAGCTGAGGTCGTTGCAGAGGATCTGCGCTTCCCTCTCGTCGGCGGCGATACACAGCGCCGGCGTATGCCGCTGAGAGACAAGGGTGAACATCAGATTCGCCTTGCAGACGGCGGGAAGTCCGGTGATACAGAACGTCCTGCCGTTTTTCAGACCGCGCGAGAGGTTTTTGTAAGGGGTGCTTCCGCGGATCGCCGCGGAGATAAAGGTCATTGTTGTCATAGTGATTAGTGGTAAGTGATAAGTGATAAGTGGTAAGTGGTCAGGTAAACACTGATGAATTCATCATACTTTTCCGTAGGGGACGGGTTCCTACACGTCCCGCTGAATCAAACGTCAGGCATTACGGGACGTCAGGGATGCCGTCCCCTACGGTTAAGTTTTTCGCATAAATCAAACTGTGCTTTAATCAGCGTTTACTTAGTGGTAAGTGATAAGTTTTCAGTTGATGGGCGATCCTATTTTCAGCACGTCAAACACTAAGATACACGCGCCCATGAGGACGGGCTGGTGGAGAAGGTAGATCAGCAGGCTGTGTCTGCCCAAAAAGCTGAGCGGCGCAAAGCCCTTGCGGAACCATTCCTCCTTGTGCCATCGCATGACGATGCTCCAGAGGTAATAGCCGAGGACGAAAATACAGATCCAGGCGATGAGCGGAAAGTAATCCGACGAATGGAAGCCGTCGGACGGAAAGCCGAGAAAGGCGGCGTACTTGAAGCGATAGAAAAACGCCGGAACCGTCCATATCTTCCAGCCGAAGAAGCCGATATAGCGATGCGGCACGCCGTAGAACACGGCAAAGGTCAGCAGCGACATCGCCGCGCCGAGATAGGGGTTGATCCTGTCGAGCAGGAACCGCAGGGCGGCGGTGATGATCATCGCGGTGCCGATGAGGTTGAGCACGCCGAACCAGACGACCTGCGACGGCATGGCGAAAAAGGTGACGGCGGTGATCAGGAAGCCCGCGAGGTTGATGATGATACCGCGCCGGAAGGGGTGTTGAGAAAAGTGCAGGGAGATACCGGAGAGCAGAATGAAGCTGACGCAGATAAAGCGCTCCCAGATCACCACGCCGGTATGGGCGTACCAAATGCTGTCGTAGCCGTAGATCACGAAAATATCGTAGCAGAGGTGGAAGGCGATCATATTCAGCAGCCAGAAACCGCGAAGGGTGTCGATGAGACCGAAACGGTGAGAAAGATCCTTTTTCATATTAATTATACAAATTCATTGCGCGGTCGGTCCTGCCGTCGATCATCAGTTCTACCGCTTCATTGGCGTTATCGAACATGGTTTCCAAGGTCTGCATCTCGTCCTTGGAGAACCGGGAGAGCACCCAGTCGGCGAGCTCCCACTGAGGATTCGGCTTGGCGCCGATCCCGATCTTGATGCGCGGAAAAGTGTCCTGACCGCTGAGGTAGATGATGCTGCGCATACCCTTCTGACCGCCGTCGCTGCCCTTTTGACGGATGCGCATTTTGCCGACGTCCAGCGAAACGTCGTCGAAGATGACGATGACGTTTTCCGGCGGCAGCTTGTAGAAGCGCATGGCTTCCGTGACCGCCTGACCGGAGTTGTTCATGTAGGTGGTCGGCTTCATCAGCATGACGCGCTTGCCGGCGATCGTACACTCGCCGACGAAGCTCTTGTATTTGATTTTGTTGACCTTGCAGCCGCGCTTGTCGGCGATGTAGTCCAGCGCCAGCCAGCCGCAGTTATGACGGGTGTTTTCGTATTTCTTGTCCGGATTGCCGAGACCGACGATGAGGTACTCGACAGGACCGGAGGCTTTTTTCATTCCAAACATGCGTTTCTCCACACAGTCAAAGCAGGCGGACTTTCTGAAAAGTCCGCCTTGCTGAGTTGATTCAATTCGTTGTAAATCAGTTGAATGCCGGGGTGAGAGGCTTGTCGTTGTAGATTCTGGCGATCGCCTCGGCGAATACCGGCGCGGTGGGAAGAATGGTGAACTTGTCGATCTTCTTCTCTTCGGGAACCGGGATGGTGTCGAGGAGGATGACCTCCTTGATGGCGCTGTTCTGGATCCTCTCGATCGCGGGACCGGAGAGAACCGCATGGGTCGCGCAGGCGTAAACCTCGGTAGCGCCGCCCTTTTCTACGATCGCGTTTGCCGCGTTGCAGAGGGTGCCGGCGGTGTCGATCATATCGTCAACGAGGATGACCTTCTTGCCTCTGGCGTCGCCGATGATGTTCATGACCTCGCATACGTTGGGCTTGGGTCTGCGCTTGTCGATGATGGCAAGGCCGGTGCCGATCTTGGAAGCGAAGTTTCTGGAACGGGTAACGGAGCCGAGGTCGGGGGAAACAACGATGAAGTCGTCGAAGTTGCTGCCGATCTTCTCCTTCATGTGGTTGGCGAGGATGCCGGCGCCGTGAAGGTGGTCAACAGGGATATTGAAGAAGCCCTGAATCTGGTTGGCATGCAGATCCATGGTCAGAACGCGGTCAGCGCCCGCGGTGGTGATGATGTCCGCGCAGAGCTTAGCGGAGATCGGATCTCTCGCCTTGGCTTTTCTGTCCTGTCTGGCATAGCCGAAGTAGGGCATGACGGCGGTGATTCTCGCTGCAGAAGCGCGCTTCATCGCGTCGATCATGATGAGCATTTCCATCAGGTTGTCGTTGACGGGGGTGCAGGTGGACTGCACGATAAAGCACTCGCTGCCACGCACAGACTCGTGCAGCGAAACCGCGATCTCGCCGTCGGAGAAGTGGGTGCAGTCACTCTTGCCGAGCGGCAGACCGAGACAGCCTGCGATACCCTGCGCTACGTCAACATTGGAATTGCCCGCGAAGATTTTGATGTCCTTGCCGTGAAAATTCATGGGTAAAAACTCCTTTTCCTTAGTATCCTCTCGTTGTATGGTAAGTGGTTAGTGGCTAGTGGTTAGTTGGATAAAGCACTAACTATCAACTGTCAACTATCAACTATCAACTGTTAACAGCTATACCCCTTTTCCCTTGCGATCCGGTTGAGTTCCTCGAGCTGGGCGGGGTCGTTGGCGCCGAGGACGGCGTCGCTGCATTCGGCGGTATAGGCGCCGACGGTCTTGCCGTCGGAGAGCAGGAGCGCGATCGCGTCGGGCAGGTAATATTCGCCTGCGGCGTTGTCGCTCTTGATGCGGTCGAGCACGCTGAGCAGCAGCTGACAGTCAAACCAGTAGCCGCCGGAATTGACCTCATCGATCGCTCTGGTCGCTTCGTCGGCGTCCTTGTGTTCGACGATCGCCTTTAGGTTGCCGCTGTCGTCGCGGACGATCCTGCCGTAGCCCGTCGGGTCGTCTACCCGGGCGGAGATCACGGTCGCCGCAGCGCCGGAGGCGATGTGCTGCTCCAGTGATTTTTCGATGGTCTCGGCGGTCATGAACGGCGCGTCGCCGTTGAGGATCACCACGTTGCCGTCGTGTGAAGCGAGAAAGTCCTTCGCCATCATCACGGCGTGGCCGGTGCCGAGGCGTTCTGCCTGAAACACGCTCTCCACCTCGAAATCCAAGGTGGAAAGATATTCCTCGATGCATTCCTTCTTGAATCCCTTGACGACGCAGATGTCGTCGATGCCTGCCTTTTTGAGCGCCGACATCACCCACCAGAGCATGGGCTTGCCGAGCACCTCGGAAAGCGTCTTGGGCTTGTCGGACTTCATTCTCTTGCCTTCGCCGCCGGCAAGAATGATCGCACAGTTGCTCATATCGTTACCTCGTATTGTGTCGTGTTATGATGTAAAGCCTTGCTGCTGTTTTGTAGGGGAGCCCCTCGCGGGCTCCCGGCAGTCGCACGCGACTGCCATGACAGCCACAAGGGCTGTCACTACACGCTGACGGAAAAGCCCGATTGAAAACTACCCGTTATTATGGGGGCTCTTGCCGCTTTGTCACAGCTTTAGTTACTTTAATCTTACCCCAAACGGCGGCAAAATTCAAGTCAAATCCCCCAAAAAACAGATGAATTCGGCAATTTAAACGATTTATACAATATTAATAAAAAATGCACCTGTTTTTTATAAGAAAAAATTTGAAAAAAATCTAGCTATTTCTCCCGGAATTTGGTATAATACACTGTAGGCATATGTACTGGCAGGACTGCCTTTGGGCAATTTTGCCACAGCCAAACAAAATATTTCTCACAGGAGGATGATACCAATGGCAAAAAAATGGGTATACCTTTTCTCAGAAGGTAACGCTGACATGCGTGAGCTTCTCGGCGGTAAGGGCGCTAACCTCGCTGAAATGACCAGCATGGGACTCCCCGTACCTCAGGGCTTCACCATCACCACAGAGGCCTGCACTCAGTATTATGAGGACGGCAGGGAAATCAATGACGAAATTCAGGCTCAGATTAACGAGTACATCGTAAAGATGGAAGAGATCACCGGCAAGAAGTTCGGCGACAAGGAGAATCCTCTCCTCGTTTCCGTTCGTTCCGGCGCGAGAGCGTCCATGCCCGGTATGATGGATACAATCCTTAACCTCGGTCTTAACGAGACTGTTGTCAACACCATCGCTGAGATGTCCGGCAACCCCCGTTGGGCTTGGGACTGCTACAGAAGATTTATCCAGATGTATTCCGACGTCGTTATGGAAGTCGGCAAGAAGTACTTCGAAGAGCTCATCGACCAGATGAAGGAGAAGAAGGGCGTTACGCAGGACGTTGACCTCAACGCTGACGACCTCAAAGAGCTCGCTTATCAGTTCAAGGCTGAGTACAAAGAGAAGATCGGCGCGGACTTCCCCGACGATCCCAAGGAGCAGCTCATGGGCGCTGTCAAGGCTGTATTCCGTTCCTGGGACAACCCCCGTGCGAACGTATATCGCCGCGACAACGATATCCCCTACAGCTGGGGTACTGCCGTAAACGTTCAGTCCATGGCATTCGGTAACATGGGCGATGACTGCGGCACCGGCGTTGCATTCACCAGAGATCCCGCTACCGGCGAGAAGAAGCTCATGGGTGAGTTCCTCACCAACGCACAGGGCGAGGACGTCGTTGCAGGCGTTCGTACTCCTATGCCCATCGCTCAGATGGCTGAGAAGTTCCCCGAGGCTTTCGATCAGTTCAAGACTGTCTGCGAGACGCTCGAGAACCACTACAGAGATATGCAGGATATGGAGTTCACCGTTGAGCACGGCAAGCTCTATATGCTCCAGACCAGAAATGGTAAGAGAACCGCTCAGGCGGCTCTGAAGATCGCTTGCGACCTCGTTGACGAAGGCATGAGAAAGCCCGAAGAGGCTGTCGCAATGATCGATCCCCGTAACCTCGACACCCTGCTCCATCCCCAGTTCGATCCCGCTGCTCTCAAGGCTGCTACCCCGATCGGCAAGGGTCTGGGCGCTTCCCCCGGCGCTGCCTGCGGTAAGATCGTCTTCACCGCTGAGGACGCTGAGGCTTGGAACGCTAACGGCGAGAAGGTCGTTCTCGTTCGTCTGGAGACTTCTCCCGAGGACATCACCGGCATGAAGGCTTCTCAGGGTATTCTCACCGTTCGCGGTGGTATGACCTCTCACGCTGCCGTTGTTGCGCGCGGTATGGGTACCTGCTGTGTATCCGGCTGCGGCGACATCGCGATGGACGAGGCTAACAAGAAGTTCACTCTCGCCGGCAAAGAGTTCCACGAGGGCGACTATATTTCCATTGACGGTTCCACCGGTAACATCTACGACGGCGCTATCGCGACCAAGGACGCTGAGATCGCCGGCGAGTTCGGCAGAATCATGGCTTGGGCTGACGAGTTCAGAACCCTGAAGGTTCGCACCAACGCCGACACACCCACCGACGCTAAGAAGGCAAGAGAGCTCGGCGCTGAGGGTATCGGTCTCTGCCGTACCGAGCACATGTTCTTTGAAGAGGACAGAATCGCTGCGTTCCGTGAGATGATCTGCGCGGATACCGTTGAAGAGAGAGAAGCTGCTCTCGACAAGATCCTTCCCTATCAGCAGGGCGACTTCAAGGCTCTGTACGAGGCGCTCGAGGGCTGCCCCGTAACCATCCGCTTCCTGGATCCGCCGCTTCACGAGTTCGTTCCCACTGAGGAAGAGGATATCAAGAAGCTGGCTGACGCTCAGGGCAAGACCGTTGAGGACATCAAGGCTCTCATCGCTTCCCTGCACGAGTTCAACCCGATGATGGGTCACCGCGGCTGCCGTCTGGCTGTCACCTATCCCGAGATCGCAAAGATGCAGACCAAGGCTGTTATCCGCGCTGCTATCGAGGTTCAGGCTGCTCATCCCGACTGGAACGTGAAGCCCGAGATCATGATCCCGCTGGTTTGCGAGATCAAGGAGCTCAAGTTCGTCAAGAAGGTCGTTGTTGAGACCGCTGACGCTGAGATCGCTGCTGCAGGCGTTGACCTCAAGTACGAGGTAGGCACCATGATCGAGATCCCGAGAGCGGCTCTGACTGCTGACGAGATCGCGACTGAGGCTGACTTCTTCTGCTTCGGTACCAACGACCTCACCCAGATGACCTTCGGCTTCTCCAGAGACGACGCAGGCAAGT
>CAMKSB010000018.1 GCA_946415335.1 uncultured Clostridia bacterium | reverse complement strand
TGACAGCTCTTTTCCTTGCCGTCGCCGTAGGCATACGCCAGACACAACTGCGTTTTCTGCATACCGGTATAGGCGCCGCCGACGGAATAAACCGCTACATCCGTCATCGTGTCACGCGGTACCTCGATCAGCGTTGCCTTGCCCTTGGTAAAATCCATGGCGATGACGGCGATCGCGTCCGCCTGACCGGCAATACCGGTGACTTTATCATCCGAAAGATGCTTGTCTACGCCCATAAACAGCATGCTGGTGATATTCTCGTTGCGCACGTAGTTTTCGCCCTTATAGACGATATATTTGCCATGCTCCTGTACCTCAGCAGGAATATTCTCGGGCTGAACGATCTGCACTTCGTTGTCGTACAGTTCGCTGGCGCCCTTGTTCAGCAGGATCGCCACCGTAGTCACTGTTAAAATCACCAATCCGAGAAGCACGCTGCCGATGATCAGCAGCACCTTCTTCCACCGCTTCATGCGTTTCTTTTTCGGGCGGTGATGATGGTGATGATGGTGATGCCTGCCGCTTGTAGTCGAAGCTACAAATACGTCCTCACTGTTCTCTGCGGAAGCGCTGTCCGGCTCGGTCTGCGCGCTGAGATGTGAGGAACTGTGGCGCTTTTTTTTGCGTTTTCTCAGAAAAACATAGTCAGAAACATCATCATAGACTGTTTTTTCGTCCCGTGCGACCGGGATTCGACTGTCGCCTACTCGGACGTCCTCTTTGATGATGGGGTTATTATCAAAAACCGCTCCACCGGATTGGCTCATACTGATTCTTCCTCCAGTTATTAGCTGCATTTTTTATTCAAGTCACTTGATTATATCATATTGTTATCAGTTTGTAAATAGTGTTCACAAGACCGTCGCAAAGAAATCAGCCGCGCGTCATGTTGGTCAGTGGGTCTTTTCAGTCTTGATCAGTACGCCGGTCACCAGATACCTGCCCTCGTCGTTGTTCTGGCAGGTACTCAATACGACGATCTTGGAATTCGTATCCAGCTTGACGCCGTTGTGGACATTCGCCGAGAGCGTATGCGGATGCTGGAGCTCGTCGAGCCACTCGGTAAACACCTTGTCGTCACGGAAATCGAAGGAATTGATGATATGCCGGTCGTCATAGTCAAACGCCGAGACTACCTGATAGGTCAGCTTGCTGTCTTTGGTATAGATATAGAAATAAGGGTGATCGTTGAAGAAGGTCTCGTCTCTGTACTTGTGCAGATCGGCAAACATGGAGCCGTTGAGCATATTGTGTCCGTACAGCACCGTCACGCGGTCGCTGTAATCCTTGCTGTTGCAAAGCTGCGTATAGATCGTACCGGCAAAGCTGTAGTCCTTGTTGACGTCGTGGTCGATATAGAAATTGTCCTGCATTTTTGCCTGCGCCACGGGATTGTTGATCTGGGTGTCCGGCGCGACGATCCATGAATACAATTCATCATTGACTGCCATGTAACTGAGCAACTCTGTCGGGTCGTCTGCCAGCGGCACGGTTTCCGGCACGATCACATTGCCCTTTTCGTCGGTCGCCGTCGTCGCTTCCGTCGCGGCGGTAGTGGCTTCGGCGGGCTTTTGCGGTTGGGGATTGCCGCCGAATACATAGTTGACGATAAAGACGGCGGCTGCAATAAGTACCGCCGCGGCAAGTGTGATGATTCCGGCAATGAGTAGCTTCTTTTTCATCGATTTCCTCTCTTCCGCCAAAAAATCCACATAAAAAGTAAAGCCCTCGTCAATCGGAGGACTTTACCGGATTCATTCAAGCAATTATTTCTTTTTTACGACCAGAACGGAAGCGCCTACGGTGATGCCAATCGCCAGCAGAGCCGCCAGCGAAACCATTGTCACCATCATGACGTCGGTATTGCCGGTCTTGGGCGACTTGGAAGAATTGTCCACATACGCCGTAGCAGTAGCGATCTCGTTAGTACCGATCTTGGAATAAACCGGCGTGATCACCGTATCTTCCGAAACGATCACATCGATCGCACCGGTCTTGTCGTCCTGGCTGACGATGGTGTAATCACCGGAAATATCCCAATGATTGAACTCATAGCCGTCATTGGGCTTGGGAACAATATGTACTTGCTGCTTACCGTCAACGATATCGGTGGTATAGGAATAATCCGCACCGCCTCCTTCGGTAGGCACAACGACAATGTTGAAATCCTTCTTGCTGCCCTGAGGACTACTGAGCCAAGTAGAATCCTCCTCAGCAAATACGGGCATCGTGGCAAGAACCATCATCAATACCGCCGCAAGAATAGCTGCAACCTTTTTCATTGGGAAGCCCCCTTGTAATACAAAATTTATTATAGATAGATTATAACACAAAAACGCAAAAATGTAAAGGGTAAAATAAAAAAAACTACGTAAATGTTCACGAATTTTTATCCGTTTTCAGAAATTTCTGTGGTAGTTTCTGCTAATTTTGTGGGTTCATCCTTGATCATAACGCCCTGAATCAGGTATCTGCCGTCTCCGCCGTTCTGGCAGGTGCTCAGCACGACGAATTTGGAATTGAGGTCGAGCTTGGTCGACTCCCTGACGTTGGCATACAGATCCTTCGGATGCTTTGCCTCGTCGATCCACTCCTGAAATACCTTGTCGTCCTTGAAATTATAGGAATTCATGATGTGCTTGTCGTCATAGTCGAACGCCGTGACGATCTCGTATGTCAGCTTGCGGTTCTGGGTGTAGATATAAAAATACGGATGAGAATTGAAAAAATCCGCGTCCCGGAACTGATGAAGCGTCGCGAACATCGAACCGTCGAGCATGTTGTGACCGTAGAGCAGCGTCACCCTGTCCGACCAGTCCTTTGAGTTGCAGGACTGTGAATAAATGGTGCCCGGAAAGCTGTATTCCTTATAAATATTGTGATCGAGGTAGAAGTTATCGTACTCGGCGCTCTGGGCGACCGGATAGTCTACATTGGTGTCCGGGATAGAGATCCAGGCGTAAACGTCGGGATTGATCGCCATCATCTGCTGAAAATCGATCGGATTTTCCACCCTTGGCGCCACGTCAGACGGATTCTGGGTGGTCTGTACTGCAGTGGTTGCCGACTCAGCCGTTGTTGTGCCGCTGCCGGTGGTATCCGTCGCGGCGATGGTGGTTTGCATCTGTCGGTAAGTCTCATTCGCCTGATTGATGTTGATGTTCTTGAAAACCAGGTAGCCGACAACTCCCAGACATATAAGCAGAAAGAAGACGATGATGGGAATCATAATTCTTCTGTCGAATTTTTTCAAACGGCAACGCCATCCTTTCAAGAAAATAAAAAGCCTCTTGAACAAGAGGCTTTTTACCGTTCAAATCAATTACTTTTTGGATTTTACAAATACCAAAGTAGCAGCGCCTGCTGCAGCCAGAGAAAGCGCGATAGCGGAATAAGCCGCTACGTCGGAAGAACCGGTCTTGGGCGAAGTCGGTGTGTCGTCCTTCTTGGTAGGACTTGTCACCGGCTCGGTATCGGGAACCGTCACGCCTGTAGGGCTGTGAACTTCTTCCGCAAAAGCAGGAACAGCAGAAAAAGCCATTATTAAAGCTGCGAAAAGCATTGCGATTACTTTTTTCATTTTCGTATCCTCCTGAAACAAGATTTCTTAGATATTTGCATTATAGCATAAATAATTAAAAATGTAAATAGCTTTTTTCAAAAATTCTTACAGAATTATTACCGCTTGTACTTGCAACTTTTCCGGCAAAAAGCTATAATAATACAAAATGGTTAAGAAAGGGTGTTGAAGAGTGAATATTGCTCAGCTTCAGCAGGAAATCATCAGATTAAAGAAAGAAAAGGACGTTTGCATTCTGGCGCACAGCTATCAGGCGCGCGAGATCTGCGAGATCGCCGACTATACCGGCGACAGCTACAAGCTGAGCGTGGACGCATCCAAGGTCGATCAGAAGAACATCCTGATGTGCGGCGTTCGCTTTATGGCGGAGACCTGCAAGCTGCTCTCACCGGATAAGCGCGTGATACTCGCCCAGCCGCTCGCAGGCTGCGAGATGGCTGACCAGATGGACAGGGAACTGATCGGCGCCGTCAAGGAGCAATACCCCGACTACGCGGTGGTCGCCTACATCAACACGACCGCCGACCTCAAAACGATCTGCGACGTCTGCGTGACGAGTTCTTCGGCTGTGCAGATCGTCAACCGCATGGAGGACAAGAACATCCTCTTTATTCCCGACTGCAACCTTGGCAGCTTCGTCGCGAAGCAGTGCCCGGACAAAAATATCAAGCTGCTCAACGGCGGCTGCCCGATCCACGCGGCTGTCACCGCCGAGGAAGCAAAAAAAGCCAAGGCGCTCTATCCCGACGCGGAGCTGCTGGTACATCCCGAATGTGTTCCCGAGGTATGCGCCGAGGCGGATTATATCGGCTCGACATCAGGCATTATGAATTATGCCGTAAAGTCCGACAAGAAGGAATTCATCATCGGCACGGAGATCAGCATCGCCGAGCACCTGCAGTATATGTGTCCTGACAAGGTGTTCCATCCCCTCTCCCTTAAGCTGATCTGCTCCAACATGAAGGCGACCACGCTGATGGACGTTTACAACTGTCTGACAGGCAACGGCGGCGAGGACATCGAACTGGACGAGGCGACCTTGCGCGACGCGAAGAAGTGCATCAACGAAATGATAAGACTGGGTGAATGAGCTTGAAAAAAGCATTGATCGCGATGAGCGGCGGCGTTGACAGCTCGGTTGCCGCCTATCTGACAAAGCAGCTCGGCTACGACTGCACCGGCATCACGCTCAAGCTGTTTGATAACGACGATATCGCCGTCAAGGAAAAGGCATGCTGTTCGCTGGACGACATCGAGGACGCGAGAAACGTCTGCCGGAATCTGGATATCCCCTACTACGTCTACAATTTCAAGGACAGCTTCCGCGAGAACGTCATCAGCCGGTTTATTCACGCCTACGAAACCGGCGCGACGCCGAATCCGTGTATCGACTGCAACCGCTATATCAAATTCGAAAAACTCATGCGGCGCGCCGAGGAGCTGGATTTTGACAAGGTGATCACCGGGCACTACGCCAAGGTTGAATATGACGAAAACAGCGGCAGGTACCTGCTGAAAAAGGCTGCCGACAAGACCAAAGACCAGAGCTATGTGCTCTATTCCCTGACGCAAAAGCAGCTGTCGCGGATCTTTCTGCCGCTCGGAGGAATGACGAAGGACGAGGTACGCGCGCTTGCCGATCAGCTGGGCCTGATCAATGCCCATAAGCACGACAGCCAGGATATCTGCTTTGTGCCGGACGGCAATTACGCCCGGTTCATTGAGCAGTATACCGGCAAAACCCATCCTCACGGCGATTTTGTGGACGAGGAAGGCAATGTGCTCGGCGAGCACAAGGGCATTATCCGCTATACGATCGGTCAGCGAAAGGGACTCGGACTGGCGCTGCCGCATCCGATGTACGTCAAGGAAAAAGACCTGAACGAAAACAAGGTCATTCTCTGCGATCACGAAAGGCTCTTCTCCCAAGAGCTGACGGCAACGGACGTCAATCTGATTTCGGTTGAGCGTATCACAGAACCGCTGCGCGTCAGGGCGCGCGTTCGCTATAACCAGAGCGAACAGCCTGCGACCGTCACACAGACCGACGATAACACGATTCATGTTGTTTTTGACGAGCCGCAGCGAGCGATCTGCAAAGGACAGGCGGTCGTGCTCTACGACGGCGATGTGGTCGTCGGCGGCGGAACGATCGTATAGGTAAACGCTGATTAAAGCGATATTTGATCGGAGCATCAAACCTGACCGTAGGGGACGGCTTCCCAGACGTCCCGTAATGCCTGACGTTTGGTGCAGCGGGACGTGTAGGAACCCGTCCCCTACGGAAAAGTAACATGAATAAATCAGCGTTTACAATTTTATAACGAAAATGTAGGGTTTGGTCTCGACCAAACCGGGGCAAAAAGCACAACGAAAGTGATCTATCCTCGGTTCGGTCAAGACCGAACCCTACAATCTGTTTCGGGTATAATTGTAGTTTCAAATGACAAGTTTGATTGTTTACCTATGCCATGCATATAGTTAGTAAGAACGGTTTCCGTCAGCACCCGTTAAGACCCCGCCGTTCATCCATCTTTCCTGCCGAAGAAACGCGATAATAGGCGGCGAGAGCGCCCACCGGCGCCGGCGAAAGCACCCACCGGTGCCCGGCGCACGGCACATGAAAAACAGGCGACCGACTACGGGAGCCGAATCGCCTGTAATTCAAAACTGTGGGGGATTCCACAAGTATTGACCATCATATAACTATGTGAAAACTTTAACAAAGTTTTGCGAAAGCTGGGACTAAAACGCCCGATCAGCGTTTTAATCCGAGCATAGCCAATTTTCAATTTGCCCCTGCAAGCCTTCGGCAGTGCTGATGACTGATTCATCACAACCCAAAAATTCCGTCAGGTTTGTCGGATGTACCTCGAGTGACTTCTGAAAAGCGATATACGCGGCGACATCCTCGGTAAACTTATGGATATCGCCCGGTCTGCGCTGACCGGACAGAATGCGCGAAATATATGACGGATCATAATTCAGCTTTCTGCCAAGCTCGTTATTGCTGATCTCAAAGGTTTTCAAGAGTTGCTTGAGGTTTTGAATGTAAGTTTCATAAGAAACAGCCAATCCGTTTCCAATGGAATCGCATAGGTTTTCCAGAATATCCTCCTCGGTCAAGGGATAGTCGTTTTTTGACATCAGCTGTGATAATCCAGCTGCCAGCGAACGAACCTGGACGCTGTCAACGCCGGGTACACGATAGCCCTTGCGGTACCGGCTGATGGTTCCTTCCGATAATCCGGAAGCCAGCGCAAGTTCCTTGCTCGAACACTTTGCCTGCAGAATGTAGTCATTTAACTGATCCTGGAAAGTCATAACTAATCTCCATTCTGTATATGATAGCATTCTGTATTATAAGAAAATTATATCACAAATTTACCCTCTTTTGTGACATATTTCCGATTTGTCAATGACAGTTTGGTCGAAAAAATGTCATTTTTTCCATATAGAAGCCCTTCAGTCTGTGCGTTGTTGTACAAAAATAGGACTATTTTGCACTCAACTTTTTGGAGCGTTTGTTATGTCAAGAACGTATAATTACCGTGCAATTTTTTATTTTTATTCAATTTTGCCGTTTTAGTTGAAAAAGTTGCACGACGATGATCTAAGCCGACCGCCTGCGCGATCATGCTGACGGTCATCTCGATATCGGCGTTTCCGGGACGAACAGGCACCGTCATGTCGGCGTACTTTTCGTACAGCGGAAGCCGCTGACGATAAACATCGTGCAGCGTTTCGTCGGGATGAAAGACAATGCCGCGCGTGGTGATGTTCGTCACGCGGCGCTCGATTTCTTCAAAGGGCACATCGATAAAGACGACCGTTCCCATCGCCGCGAGATGCGTCATCGCCTTGTCGCTGAGCACCATGGAGCCGCCGGTGGCGACGACCGTGTACTCGCATTCCAGCGTGCTGCCGACCTCTTCCTCCAGTACGAGAAACTGTTCGAGCCCGTCTTCGTTAAGGATCGCCTGCAGGGGCTTGCCCGCCCTGCGGCTGATGATCAGATCGGTGTCGATGAAGGAAAAGCCCAGTGTTTTGGCAAGCAGCACGCCGAGCGTGCTTTTTCCGGAGCCGGGCATTCCGACTAAAATAATGTTACTCATCGATCACAAAATACGGATATTGAGGGAATCGGTGCCGGACGTCGGGATGGTCTTGTTGGAGGACAGAACGACCACGGTGTCTCCCTTGTGTACCAGACCGGTGCTCAACGCCTTTTCCATTGCCTGCTCGGTGATGTCGTCGGAATTGAACTTTTCATCGCCTACCAGCGCCGTGATGCCCCAGTTGAAGCAGAGCTTGCGGCATACCGTCTCGGAAGTCACGACGGCGATGACGGGCACATCGGGACGGAAATGCACCATGGCTCGCGCAACCCTGCCGGTGGCGCTCTCCACGATGATCGCCTTGGCGCCGACCTCACGGGCGATCTCCTTGGCCGCACGGCAAATACTGCCGCGGAATACGTTCGGATCATCAACGGAGTTGGTTTCTACATAGCGCTGCAGCGCGTCAAATTCGCCGTTGTTTTCCGCTTCGGTACAGATCGCGTCAAGCGCCCGGACGCTCTCCAGCGGATATTTGCCGGCTGCGGATTCGCCGGACAGCATGACCGCGCTGGTACCGTCGTAAACCGCGTTGGCGACGTCGCTGATCTCCGCTCTGGTGGGACGCGGATTGGTGGTCATGCTTTCGAGCATCTGTGTCGCGGTGATGACGTACTTGCCCCTGGCGACGCATTTGCGGATGAGCTTTTTCTGGATCTCGGGCAGCTTGATGAAGGGGATCTCAACGCCCATATCGCCGCGCGCTACCATGATGCCGTCGGCGTAGTCCATGATGGCGTCCATGTCGTCCACGCCGCCCTGGTTCTCGATCTTGGCGATGATCTCAACGTGTTCGTAGCCGATACTGTCGATAAAGTCGCGCAGGGTACGGACGTCCTCGTGATTGCGCACAAAGGACGCGGCGACGACGTTGGCGCCCTGTGCCAGTCCGAATTCGATGTCGCGGCGATCGGTGGCGCTGACATAAGGCATGTTGATGTAGTAGCCGGGAATGTTGATGCTCTTGCGGTTCTTGAGCACGCCTCCCTTGTTTACGGTGCAGACGATGCAATCGGGATAGACCTCGCGGACGATCAGCGAAATCAGGCCGTCGTCAAGCAGGAGCTCCCTGCCGATCGCCTTCGTTCCCTCGCGGAAGAAGATGTCGACCAGCTTGGGATAAGAGATGGCTACGCCGGCGAAATCACCCTCGTCGTACTTCTTGTAGAGCGAGAACTCGGCGCCTTCCTTGAGCACGGCGCTGCCGTTGGCAAAGGTGGTAACGCGCACCTCGGGACCTTTTGTGTCAAGAAGGATCGCGACATTCTTGCCGCTCTCCTTGATGGCGCTGCGGATATTGGAGAATACGACTGCCAGATCATCATAGTTGCCGTGAGACATATTGATACGGGCGACGTTCATGCCCGCGTCGATCATTTTGAGCAGCATTTCCTTGGTATTGCACGATGGACCAATCGTACAGACGATTTTTGTTTTTCTCATCAGTTCAGCCCCTTTCGGACAGTTATTCATTAATAATTATACAACACTTCCTGCTCGTTTTCAATAACTATTTGGATTTTGTATTATAAATTTCTGGCTAAATAGTTTAATGCAGTCTGTGCTCGCCGGGAAGGACTTGCGGTTCTTTTCCGGAGAGAATGGCAAATATTTGACGCAAACAAACAATCAAAGGCGCTGCCGCGCGAGAAATGATAGTTTATTTTTATTTTATCACGCAGCAATCACACAAATCTTGTTTTTGTTTCAATATTTTTAGGAATTTCAGAAAAGGCTTTCTTTTTTGGTTTTTCTCTGCTATAATATCTAATGATAAAATGAACCCGTATTCTATAAAGGATGTGTCAATCAAAATGAAAAACAAATTTTCCCGTATTTCTCTCGCTGCGGTACTCGCCGCCACTATCGCCACCGTCGGTCTGATGGCAGGCTGCGGCTCCGGCGAAAGCAGTTCGGAAGCCGAAACCAAGGTCGTCACCGAGACGCAGATCGTCACCAAGGTGGTCAACGGCGTGCTCACCGACGAAAACGGCAACCCGATCAAGGACGCACAGGGCAACACGGTAACGGCTCCTGCCGGTACGCCCGATACCGATAAGTCCGACAAGTCAAGCAAGACCGAAAAGAATGAGAGTCAGGCGTCGGGCTCACAGAGCTCCGCTGCTCAGAGTTCCGCAAATCAGTCCTCCGGCAGCCAGTCCTCCAAGTCGAACTCCGGCAGCAGCAGCGACAAGCAGAGCAGCAACAACGCCGGCTCCGACAAGAGCAGCAGCAGCAAATCCGGCGAAACGCCTGCAAAATCCAGCGGAGACCTGAAAATCGGCAACCAGTACTTCAACGTCGGCGACACCGTCACCTGTACCTACAGCCTGACCTGCCCGAAGGACTTCATCAACTTCCAGGCAACGCTGAATTATGACAGCAGCAAACTCAAAGCGACCAACGCCAAAATGCAGGGCGAAGCCGCAGGCGGCGCTGTGGTCAACCACAAGCTCGACGGCAAGGTCAAGTTCAACGGCATCAAGCTCGGCGGCTATGATTACTCCGACGGCGGCGCGTTCATGATCGTCACATACGAGGTCGTCGGCAAAGGCGAGGTCAGCCCGAGCATTTCCTGGGAGGTTGTCACCGATATGGACATGAACCCCATGATCAGCAACGGTCAGCTCGATTCCTCCTTCAAGATCACCGATAAATACGAATAAGTATCAGAAAAGCCGCCCGGTCGGGCGGCTTTGTTATTTTGTCAGATCGCGGACGACCTCGGAAGCGATCAGCAATCCGGCGGTCGGGGGTACAAAGGCAGTGGAACCGGGTACGCTGCGGCGGCTGCCGGGGGCTTCCTCGGCGGTTGCCGAAGGCTTTTGGGGGATTTCTTTGGAATAGACGACCTTCAATCGCTTGATACCGCGCTTGCGGCATTCCAGCCGCATGACGCGCGCCAGCGGACAGACGGAGGTCTGATGGATGTCGGCGACCTCGAGCATTTCGGGGTGCAGCTTGTTGCCGGTACCCATGGAACTGATAACAGGCACGCCTGCCTTCTGCGCGTTGAGGACGATCGCCAGCTTCCCGCTGACGGTGTCGATCGCGTCGATGACATAATCATACCTGCTGAAATCAAAGAGGTGTTCCGTCTCGGGGAGATAGAAGACGTTGTGAACGGTCACTTGACAATCGGGATTGATATCGTGAACGCGAGCCGCCATCACCTCGGTCTTGTACTGCCCGACGGTGCTGTGCAGCGCGATGATCTGGCGGTTGAGGTTCGTCAGGCTGACAGTGTCGTTGTCGATCAGATCCAGCGCGCCTACGCCGGAGCGTGCCAGCGCTTCGACGACGTAGCCGCCGACGCCGCCGACACCGAATACCGCGACGCGCGCGTTTTTCAGCTTGTCCATAGCCTCTGCGCCAAGGAGCATTTCAGTGCGAGAAAAAGCGCCGGTGGGCGCGCTCTCCCGCCTATTCACATCATGGCCATCACGGCAAACATCTTCAACGGCGGGATCAGGCGTTTTCCTACAGGGTGAAAAAGGATGGTTCATCATACTCACTCCATTACAAAGCTGTTGAGCTTTTCATAGTCGGGGATCACAAAGCCGCTCTGCCCGGTTTTTTCGATCAGCCCATCCCCTACCAGCTTTCGGATATTGCGGCTGACAGTTTCGGGACGCAGGCTGACGCTGCCGGCGATATCGTCCAACCGCAAATAAATGACCGGTTCGTTGGAACGCTTGCCGCGGTAGAGGAAGAACGCCGCCAGGCGCTTGACCGGCTCGCTGATGGAAAGGATACGGCTGCGCTCGTTGGCGTCGTGGAGCTTGCTGCTGAGCATGTGGATGACCTGCAGCGCCACGGCGGGATTGCTGACGGCGGATTCGATGTCGCTGCGGCGGATATAGCAGCAGCAAACGTCGGTCAGGCATATAGCGGAATAGGGATAGCGGCGATTGCCGGCAAACACGCCCTCCCATATCGTTTCTTCGTCGGAGAAAATGCCGATGATATTCTCTCTGCCTTCCGCGTCGTAGGAGCTGAGCTTGACCTGCCCTTCGCGGATAATGACGATGGAACGCACCTCGTCTCCCTCGTGGAAAAGATAGTCGCCGCGTTTGAGCTGCCTGCTGGTGGAATGGGAAAGGATCTCCATTTGATTCTCGTCGGGCATACCGTAGAGAAAGGCGATGTCGCGGATACATCTGTTCTCGCAGTCCTCGCAGGGATGGGGCTTGACGCATTTGGGATTGAATTTCACAGGATCACCTCCGGATATGGTTTCATTATACGCATTTTTTGTAAAAAAGTAAAGGGTTCCGCGAGGGAACCCTTTTTCAATTACAGTACCTTGTGTTCGGTTCTGGAAATCACGTCGAGCTGCTGCTCGCGTGTCAGGTCGATAAACTTGACCGCGTAGCCGGAAACGCGGATGGTGAAGTTGGCGTATTCAGGCTTTTCGGGGTGCTCCATACAGTCGCGGAGCTTCTCTACGCCGAACACGTTGACGTTGAGATGATGCGCGCCCTGATCGAAATAGCCGTCGAGGATATGACAGAGGTTGTCGCGGCGTTCCTCGTCCGTATGACCGAGCGCGTTCGGGCTGATGGTCTGGGTGTTGGAAATGCCGTCGAGCGCAAACTCATAGGGCAGCTTTGCCACCGAGTTGAGCGACGCGAGCAAGCCGTTTTTCTCAGCGCCGTAGGCAGGATTCGCGCCGGGCGCGAAGGGTGCGCCGGCTTTTCTGCCATCGGGCGTCGCGCCGGTCGCCTTGCCGTAGACGACGTTGGAGGTGATGGTGAGGATCGAGGTGGTCGGCTCGGAATGACGGTAGGTGTGGTGTTCTCTGACCTTCTTCATAAACGCCTTGAGCAGCCAGATCGCAATGCTGTCGGCGCGTTCGTCGTCGTTGCCGTAACGCGGGAAATCGCCTTCGATCTCGTAATCGACGATCAGACCTTCATCGTTGCGGATCGTCTTGACCTTGGCGTACTTGATCGCGCAGAGGGAATCGACAACGTGGGAGAAGCCGGCGATACCGGTGGCGAAGGTACGTCTGGTATAGGTGTCGATGAGCGCCATTTCGGCAGCCTCATAGTAATATTTATCGTGCATGTAGTGGATCAGGTTGAGCGTATTGACATACAGCTCCACCAGCCAGCTCATCATGGCGTTGAACTTGTGCATGACCTCGTCGTAGTCGAGATACTCGGAGGTGACAGGCTGGATCTCGGGACCGACCTGCTCGTGCGTGTTGAGGTCGACGCCGCCGTTGAGGGCGTAGATCAGGCACTTGGCGAGATTGGCTCTCGCGCCGAAGAACTGGATCTCCTTGCCGGTCTGGGTAGCGGAAACGCAGCAGCAGATGCTGTAGTCGTCGCCCCAGACAGGGCGCATCACGCAATCGTTCTCGTACTGGATGGAGGAAGTGCTGACGGAGATCTTCGCCGCGTACTTTTTGAAGCTCTCGGGCAATCTGGACGACCAGAGCACCGTGAGGTTCGGCTCGGGAGCCGGGCCCATGTTTTCGAGGGTATGGAGGAAACGGAAGTCGTTCTTGGTGACCATGTGTCTGCCGTCCATGCCGATGCCTGCCATCTCGAGCGTTACCCATACCGGGTCGCCGGAGAACAGCTCGTTATAGGACGGGATACGCGCGAATTTGACCATGCGGAATTTGAGCACCAGATGGTCGATCAGCTCCTGCGCCTGTTCCTCGGTGAGCGTACCTTCTTCGAGGTCGCGCTGGATATAAATGTCGAGGAAGGTGGAGATCCTGCCGACGCTCATCGCCGCGCCGTTCTGAGTCTTGATCGCCGCGAGGTAGCCGAAGTAGAGCCACTGCACCGCTTCCTTGGCGTTGGTCGCCGGAAGGGAGATATCGTAGCCGTAGATCTCCGCCATCTTCTTCATGCCGCGAAGAGCACGGATCTGCTCGGCGATCTCCTCTCTGAGACGGATGTGCTCCTCGCTCATGTTTCTGCCGCCGCAGTAGAGCAAATCCTTCTCCTTCATCTTGATGAGATAATCGAGACCGTAGAGCGCCACACGGCGGTAGTCGCCGACGATCCTGCCTCTGCCGTAGGTGTCGGGCAGACCGGTGATGATGTGGCTGTGACGCGCTCTCTTCATCTCGGGAGAATAGGCGTCAAAAACCGCCTGATTATGCGTCTTGTGATAATCGGTGAACACCTTGACCAGCTCCGGGTTGACCTCGTAGCCGTAGGTCGCCGCCGCCTGCGCCGCCATCTTGATGCCGCCGTAGGGCATGAACGCTCTTTTGAGCGGCTTGTCCGTCTGGAGTCCGACGATCTGCTCGAGATCCTTCATGCTCTCGTCGATATAGCCGGGGCCGTAGCTTGTCAGCGAGGAAACGATCTCGGTCTCACACTCGAGCACGCCGCCTTTGGCGCGTTCCTCCTTCTGCAGCTCCTGCAGCCTGCCCCAGAGTTTATTGGTCGCCTCGGTAGGCGCTGCCAGAAAGCTCTCGTCGCCGTCATACATGGTGTAGTTGTTTTGGATGAATTCGCGGACGTTGACGTCCTCTTTCCATTTTCTGCCGACAAAGCCTCTCCACGCGTCTTTCATTTCAGTTCTTCCTTTCCCTGTGTATATGCGCTTTTATATTCTTCCGTTTAGTATGTCTTCCGCGTTTTTGACGCGTTCCGCACTCGGCGGCTGTGTGTCTTTGAGCGGATAGTCTATTCCAAGTTCCTGCCATTTGTAGGCGCCTAAGCTGTGATAGGGCAACACTTCGATCTTCTGCACGTTGTCAAGCGTTTCGATAAACGCGCGCGTTCTTCTGAGCGCGTCGTCGTCATCTGTCAGACCGGGAACCAGCACGTGACGGATCCAGACCGGCTTTTTGACGTCGGACAGGTACCGCAGCATGTCGAGGATATTCTCGTTGCCGTGGCGTGTGATCCGCCGATGCTGCGCGCTGTCGATATGCTTGATGTCGACCAAAAAGAGGTCAGTCAGCGTACACAGCCGTTCAAATTTGGAAAAGAACGGCTCCTGCCGCGTGAACGGCTGTCCTGCCGTGTCGATACAGGTGTTGATGCCGCGCTGTTTTGCCTTTTCGAACAGCTCCAGCAGGAAATCAATTTGCAGCAGCGGTTCGCCGCCGCTGACGGTGACGCCGCCTTCTGTTCCCCAATAGGAACGGTAGCGCTCGGCTTTATCGAGCAGCTCGTCGGGTGACATGCTGAGAGCGCCGTCATTGCGCCAGGTATCGGGGTTGTGACAGTACTGACATCGCATCGCGCAGCCCTTGGTAAATATCAGGAACCGCACGCCGGGACCGTCTACGGAGCCGAAGCTCTCGGTCGAATGGATCAAGCCGTTCATGTACCATCTCTCCCCTCTGTTATTCTGTAACCAGTATAACAATCCGGTCGTTTTTCAACATTGATTTAAATCAATTTTCGGCTTTCAAAAGAAGAATCGGCATGTTATTGAAAACAACGCGAAAATGCGCTATAATATAGGTGACTTTCACCACAGGAGGCACTATGCGTTACAATCTTCACACCCACACCTTCCGGTGCCATCACGCCACCGGCGAGGACAGAGCATATGTCGAAGCCGCCATTCAGGCAGGCATCAAGGTTCTCGGCTTTGCCGACCACTGTCCGCAGTTTTTTCCGGACACCGATTACTACAGCAACTTCCGCATGCATCCCGAAGAAGCGGAGGGATATGTCAAAAGCCTGAGACAGCTTCAAAAGGAATATGCAAACGACATCCGGATACTCGTCGGCTTTGAGACGGAGTATTATCCCAAAACTTATGCCAAAATGATCGACTTTTTTTCACAGCTCGACCTCGATTACCTCATCATGGGACAGCACTTTATCGGCAACGAATACGACGACCTGACCATGTATTCCAGCGTCGAACGCGAGAGCAAAAGGCTTTTGACGCGCTATATTCTCCAGGTGCTCGAAGGGCTGCAGACCGGCGTGTTCACCTATATCGCCCACCCGGATATCTTTAACTATCAAGGCGACGACGATTTCTACCGCGAACAGATGAGCGGTTTTCTGCGCGAGCTCAAACAGCTGGATATTCCCATAGAGTTCAACATGCTGGGGTTAAAAAACGGCAGGGATTATCCGAATCCGCTGTTCTGGCACCTTGCCGCCGAAATCGGCAACCGCACCGTGATCGGCTATGACGCGCATCAGCCGGAGGCGCTGCTGGATGAAGGTAGCTACCGGCGCTGCCGCAAGATCCTCAGCGATCTTGGGATCACACCGATCGGATTGGAAGAGATCGCGATGAAAACTCCCCGGGCTTGATATTCCGATAGAATTGTGCTATAATGATGTTCAATTTTCAAGAAGTATGGTGTTTTATGAAAATGAGCAAAAGAATTATCATGTTACTGTTGGCTGCAATGATGGCTCTCTCGTTCTGCGCCTGCGATACGTACTATAACATCAACGTCAGTACAACCGAGGAAGATACAACGGAGCCGCCGTCCACCAAGCCGGCTTACGAGACCGGCGTTTATACGACCGTTGCCAAGGAGGAAACCTTTGAATACACCGACAGAGCCGGCAACGTCTACAATACGACCTACCTGATCCCGCGTATCAACCTTGTCGGCGCAGACGCGGATATGATCAACAAGGAGATCACCGAGAAGTATTACAAGGATTTTGTCGCGGCGGAAAACGAACAGGCAAACCGTTCCAGCCTGACCTGCGATTCGCTGGGCTATGAGCGCTTTATCAACGGCAACGTGCTCAGCGTGGTGATTAAGCGCGTGTACTATTCGCATTCGGTCGACTACACGGTATACAGCTTCAACACCAGCACCTGCACCCTGCTGGACAGCAAAGGCGTCGTGACCGCGATCGGCAAGAGCTACCCAGAGGTCAAGGACAAGATCCGCGCAGAACTGGAAAAGGACTACGTGAACAAGTACAATACCGCCAACCCGCCGCAGAATTACAAGGAGAACTACGAAAAAACGCTCTCCGACGACAACATGGAAAAGGCGAAGATCTACATCAACGAAAAAGGAAAGATCACCGCCGTCTGCAAGGAATATGCCAGCGTCGGCAACGGTGAATTCGCCGTGGTCATTACACTGGACTAGTGCCGGTGGGCACTTTCTCCGTGCTGAAAGGTTCATCTGGCGGCAAATTTCTATGCCCGCAACAAAACATCATCTGTAGACCACGTAATACTATTCTTTGATAAAAGACTTTAAAACAGATGTCGATGGAAAATTCCGCAGAACAAGGCGGAGGACGCAGGAATCCTGACGGATTCCGAGGACGACAACGCAGTTATGCGAAATTTTACACGGCAGATGTTAAAGGATTTTATTAGAGAATAGTATAAAATAATTTCACCAAACAAGAACCCCGACACAGCGCCGTCAGGCATTGTGCCGGGGGTTTTATGTTATCCGTTGAATTTCAGATCATACCAGAGCAGGAACGCGTAAACGGCGTAGAGGCGGTTCCAGAGGAATTCCTCGCCGTCGAGATACCGCGTCCACCAGTCGCGCAGTTCGTCCTGATTGAAGAACAGCTGCGAGCTCTCGCCGAACAGCTTGTCGGCGATCGGTTGGTTATAGGCAGGATCGGCAAGCCATTTGCGGATAGGCACCGGGAAGCCGACCTTCTTGCGGAAGGCTACCTCGTCGGGCAGCTTACCTGCAGCCGCCTTGCGGAAGGCGTATTTATTCTGGTCGTGGGAGAACTTGTGCTCTGCAGGGATCCGGCTCGCCACGTTGAACAGGCGCAAGTCGGAGAAGGGCGTGTGCAGTTCTACGCCGTTGGCAGTGGAGGTTCGGTCGGTGTTGAGGTAGATATCTCCTTCTAACCAAAGGGAAATGTCGATCGTCAGCTTTCTGGAAAGATCGTCCTGACCTTCGGTCGCGTTCCAGAAGGGCATCACCGGATCGGCGGCGTGAACATTCTCATCAAAGTCCTTCATCAGTGCGCGCAACACGTCCTCGGACATGATGTGAGAGCAGGTCAGGTACACCCAATCGGACGGCAACTGACGGCTGTGGGCGTTGTAACCGCCGAAGAATTCGTCGATACCCTCGCCGGAATAGACCACCTTGGCGTGCTCCGCAACAGCGGCGCAGCCCAGTGAGAAGGCGACAGCGGAAGCGTCGCCGAGCGGCTGTCCCATCTTGTCGACCGTTTCGGGGATCCTCGCAAAGAATTCATCGGGGGCGATCTGCTTTGCGCGGAAGCCCTTGCCCAGTACCGCGGCGGTATCGCGCGCCAGCGTGGACTCGTCAAAGCCGGACTCGGCGTAACCGACGGTATTGGCATACTGCGCGTCGCTGGCGGCTAAAAGATAAGAGGAATCGACGCCGCCGGAAAGGAAGGATTCCTTGTAGGGCAGTGCGGTATCGGCGCGTTCTTCGGAGAGAATCTCGTCGACAACAGCGGCGATCTCCTCCGCCCATTCATCGTCGGTCTTGCTGTGGTCGGGCGTAAAGACCGGCTGCCAGTAGCGCGTGACGGTGATATTCTTTCCGTCCCAGACCGCGTAGTGACCGGGGCAGAGCTTGCAAACGCCCTCATAGAAGGTCTCGTCGCCGATGGGATAGCCGTAGAACAGGTACTGCTGCAGCATGCGCTTGTTCAGGCGCTTTTCCACACGGGGATCGGCGGCGATCTCGTTGATGTCGCCGGAACAGAGCAGTTCGCCGTCAGCGACGGTGTAGAACATCTGCTTCTGACCGACCTGATCGCGGACGACATAGAGTTTCTGCTGTTCTTCGTCATACAGGGCGAAGGCAAACGCGCCGTATAGGTGCGCCATCATCTCCATGCCCCATTTTTGATAGGCAGCTTTGAGGATCGTTTCCTCGCGTTCCTCGCGGCTGAGATCTTTTGCAAGCGAAAGCTCGTCGCAGAGCGCTTGCCAGTTGCGAATATAACCGCTGTACCAGCGGATTTGAAGGTTGTCCGTTGTCATAACCATATTCCCCCTAGTTTTTTTCAACGAAAATTATACCATTTTGGGCGGAGCGTGTCAATTTGATTTCCCAAATTATCATCAATAAAATTGAAGGGTTCGGACTTAACCGAACCCTGTTTTGAAACTATCAAGTTTTGATTACTTATCGATCTCGGATTCGGGAACGAGTCTTCTGCCGCAATCGTTGCAGAACATGGTCTCCGCGTCAAAGATCCTGAAGCCGCAGCTGGGGCATACCTTCTGGATCGGCTCCTTGTTTTCTTCCTTTGCCTTGACGTCTTCCTCAGCTTCGCCGCCTTCCAGACGTCTGCCGCATTCGTCGCAGAACATCTTGGTCATGTCCTCGGTCTCATAGCCGCAGCTGGGGCACTTCTTGACTGCGGGAGCGTCTTCCTCCTGCATGGGCTTGCCGCAGTTGGTGCAGAAACGGAT